>JAFMFP010000028.1 GCA_017856055.1 Fidelibacterota bacterium
CTTTTGAGAGGGTTTATTTTCTTCTATCTGCTGTCTTATTATTATTTTTTTTGACGGTTCGTCTATGGCAAAACCAGAAACGATTTTTTCTGCTTCAAGTATTAACAAAAAACCCATAAGAGGAACATATGTTTTATTTTTCGTCTGAAAGGTGGGGGCCTCTAACTGATACAGTTTTTCTTCCACTAAAATAAACTGTGAATCAACCGTAATCTTAATCTCTAAGTTGTCAGCATTTATCACTTCTTTTTTTGTCGTACCGTTGGCAAAAACATTTTCGGACCCAAGAATCTTTGATAGGTCCCCAGTATTAACATATAACATTTTTTCTTTTAGGTAGATATCTGCTTTGAACAGGGAGTCGTTTCTGTTTTCCACAGAAACAGAATATTCATTTATTTGTTGGCCAATGATTGTAGAAAAACAAAAAAGAGAAAAAAGAGTTTTTTTAGTGAAGGTTAAAGCGCTTTGAAAAATCATACAATGAAATTATAAAGAAATAAAAGAAAAAGGGCTCAGAATATGAGCCCTTAATCGTTTGGTTTGACTTGTGAATAAATTATTTTTTCATCCACATGGCAAGTATCATTACTGCTACAAGCCCAGCCACACCACCGTCGCCAATAGCGCTTACTGCGCTGCCAATTCCGGCAATTACACCAAAGGTGTCTTCGTAAAGAATGCCAATAATTGTTCCGGCAACAATCAAGTTAATAAGCAGACCTGTAATCAGGCCTAACATGTCATTGATTTTTTTAATAATGTCCTTCATTTTGGTCCTCCGAACTTTGAAGTAAGAGCTTCGCAACAAAGTACGAAGCTCTTATTGTTTGTTAATACGATCCTATTTTATAACCAAGACAAAAAAACCACTAATACTAGTAGTCCTGTAAGTCCACCGTTTAGGAAGGTATCTACAAAGTTCATAATACCGCCTAGCGCATCAACTGGAGTATCGAAAAGAATGCCAGCAAAAACAAAAAAGATAATTGCTGTCTTCACAACACTTGTTAATCCACTTAACGCACCTGATAACATTGAATCCCATGAAGCCATGTTATTCCTCCTTGATTAGTTAATAACTAGTTACTTTTAGTGACAAAGGTCACATTTTTTAACCACGTCAACATGATTAAATTGAGGGTTTTATAACCCACTTTTATAATTATAATTGCTTTTTTTTGAGTAATCAACCTTTTTTGATTTTTTTATTTCAATGAAAGTTTTTGTTTTCAAATGGATTTATGTCAAAAAAAACTTAAATTTTCAGTCTATTATGTCAAAAAAAATATCTATAACAAAAGTGCTAGCCAGGGAAATATTAGACTCAAGAGGAAACCCTACAATTGAAGTTGAGGTTTTTAGTGACAACTTTATGGGAAGGGCTTCCGTTCCTTCTGGCGCCTCAACGGGCACAAGAGAGGCGGTTGAACTAAGAGACTTAGACGAAAATAGATATGGCGGTAAGGGCGTTTTAAAAGCCGTGAAAAAAGTTAATACTATCATAAGCAAAAATTTAGTGGGCTTAGACCCTAGAAACCAGGATCTTGTTGATCAAAAATTAATTGAGCTTGACGGGACTGACAATAAATCAAACTTAGGAGCAAATGCTATTTTAGGAACATCGATAGCATGCGCAAGGCTAAGCTCCTATATTGAACAAACTCCTTTATATAAATATTTAAATAAAAATAGCGCTGTCATTCCAACTCCTTTTATTAATTTGTTGAATGGGGGGGTGCATGCACCTGGTGGTGCAGACTTTCAAGAAATAATGGTTGTTCCATACGGATTTAACTCACTTTCTGAAGCCCTTCGCGCCGGTGCCGAAATTAATAGCTGGCTTAAACATCTATTAAAAAGAAAACAATTTGCTACTACCGTTGGAGATGAGGGGGGCTTTGCACCAAAAACAAAATCAAACGAAGAAAGTATTTCTCTTTTATTAGAATCTATTCGGCTTGCCGGCTATAGTCCAACCAAAGAAGTGGGGATTGCACTTGACGTTGCTGCTTCGTCTTTTTACAAAGCGAACAAATATGTTTTAGAATCTGAGGACAGGATTTTATCCAGTGAAGAGATGATAGAATATTATCAAAAGCTGGTAAAGAAATATCCAATCATTTCAATAGAAGACCCCCTAGATGAAGATGATTGGGCCGGCTGGACTCTTCTCAATAAAACCCTAAGAAATAAAATACAGCTTGTTGGAGATGACCTTACTGTAACAAATCCTGCGATAACAAAAAAAGCCATTGAACATCAAGCTATAAATACGGTTTTAATAAAGCCTAACCAAATTGGCACCCTTTCAGAAACCATCGAGACTATTAACATTTGCAAGGAAAATAATTTACACTTTATGGTGTCTCATCGTTCCGGAGAAACAGTCGACACTTTTCTTGCCGATTTTAGCGTTGCAATGGGTGGCGGACAAATTAAAACTGGTGCTGTTGTGCGCGGGGAAAGAACCGGTAAATACAATCAATTATTGAGAATCGAAGAAGAGATAAAAGCAGCCAATCCAAGAAAAACAGTTTTTAGTGGTCAAAAAAGTTTAAGCTTCAGGTGAGAAAAATCAATACCACAAACCTATTTTTTGCTATCATTTGTGCTGGTTCGTTTTTTTTAATTTTTTTTAGCGACAGGGGATTAATTGAGCTTTATAAACTAAAAAAAGAGGTAGAGCAAACGCAGTACCAAATTAATTTAATCAGACAAAAAATAGATTCAGCTAAGCAAGAAAGAGATCTTCTTAGTTATGATGAAAAATATTTAGAAGAAGTTGCACGCAATAAGCTAAAAATGATATATCCCGGGGAAAAGGTTTTTAGCGTAGAGGAATAATGCTTAATCTGCAAAAATTTCTTTAGTAATTGCAACAGACTCCAAGCTTCCAATGTGCAAAGATATCGCCCCGGAAACAAAAGGTTTCAGCCTTTGAAATGATTTATGCATTTTTAAGATTTCTTCGGTTTTATCCGTCTCAATTATTTTTTTTACTAAGTTATGAAAATCTTTAACCTCTTCTTTTGTTTTACCCCGAAGAACAGGATGGTCATCGGCTTCACTCAAATCATATCCCGCTCTTTTCAGTGACCTAAATAAAAACCAAAAAAAGATAGCGTTAGTCCTGCTGTTGTTTTTGTTTAATAACGAAAGAGAGGCAATCAAATCGTCATAAGTGTCTTTGTCGGCCTCTCTCTCGTCATATAGCTTATCTAGTATCTCTATAAAACAGAAAAGAAGCATCGTTGTTTTTATGTTTGAAAAGGCATTACTCCAATCGTTTGCTGATCGCATTGTATACAGAGGAAATATTTTCTTTGAAGACAAATAATTATACTCAATCTCTATTTCTTCTCCTGGCTGAACAAACGATTTTGTTGGCGATTTTTGTCTCAAGGCTCCCTTGATTACAAATGTATCTTTTCCTTTTTCTCTGGTGAACAATTTGACAATTAAGCTGCTTTCCTGAAAAGGCGTCTTCCTTAAGACAATGGCTCGAGTTTTAATTTTCATCTTGGTGATTTGATTTTTCCAAAGCCCTGTCCATCGAAAGTACCTAAAAATAAAAATCCGTTTTGCTCATTAATATCGGTAATTTTTCCAAAAGCTGTTCCCGGTTTCGCTTGCAGGTTAAAGACAAGCTCTCCGTTCTCAGCAAATGCCAATATACAGCTGTTGATTTTTGGTGAAGGAAGAAACGACTCGGGCAGTCGAAGCATAATTTTTCTTATAAAAGGATAGGGTGATAGTTTTTCAATAATGGGCTGTCTAAAGTCAACGATCGCCACCCAAAACAAACCGTCTTTATAGTCAATGTTGTCAGGAAACCCTGGAAGATTTTCAACAAAATATTCACTTTTTCCTTTATTGGGCCCCGTCAGCCAATATTTTACTATTCTATAAGAAGCCGTTTCGCTCACCAATAAATAATCTTCCTTTGGGCTGAGAGCAATACCGTTAGCAAAATAGAGCCCATCCAGCAAAGTATTGGTTTCTTTGTTTTTTGCAGAATATTTAAGAACCCTTCCATGTGGCTTGTGAATCCAAATATCTACGTTTTCTCTATCAAAGTGACCGTATTTATAGGAGGCGTCTGTAAAAAATATATCCCCATTTTTAGAAACTGATACATCGTCTGTAAATTTAAAAGGCAATCCGTCTGACTGAGTACTTAAAGATTGAATGTTCCCTTCGATGTCAATAGACAAAAGACCATGAACAGCGTCAGCAACAATAAGGTTTTGTTCGTTATCAAATTCAAGGCCCAACACTCGTCCGTTCGTATTTGCAAAAACTTGTTCTGCTATATTGCTTTCCTGGTTATACTTAATAATCTTTCCATCTAAAAATCCAAAATAAAGGCGGCCATCTGCTCCAAAAGCAGAAGACTCTGGGCCATATCCGTCCTGCTCTGCAAAAACTTCAATGTCTTGGAGGTAATAATTTTGAACCGAATATCTTTCTTTTGATTCATCTAGTGCTGGCGGGTACCATTTTTCTGGACTTTCTTCTACGGGGTAAAAAAGAAGATAGGCTAGCAATAAAGCTAAAAAAAATTTAATACGATTTTGCAAAAACAACCTTGTGTTTTGCTGGATTGTTGGTCACAATGCACTTTGAATCACTGTCTAAGTCGTCTGACAAAATACAACGAATAGTTGCGCCACAGTCATCTTTTACTTTCTTTTCTGAAGCACTGTCTCCATCCCAGGCCGCAATTACAAATCCCCCATTGTTATCGACTACATCCTTAAGATCAGCATATGTGTGAGCTTCCGTGGTGTTTTGAGAAAGAAAGGTTTTTGCCTCAAGAAATAGGTTTTCTTGAATATTGTTTAACATTTCTGCAACTGAACCAATTTCGCTAAATGAAATTGTTGTTTTTTCTAATGTGTCTCTTCGACATAAAGTGATACTGTTACCTTCGGCTTCTTTAATTCCAACTTCAATTCTGATTGGAACGCCTCGTATTTCCCAGTGGTTGAATTTAAATCCGGGTGAGTTTTCGGAGACATCCGTTTTTGCCCTTAGACTCATTTGAGTTAGCTTGACCTCAATTTCTTTGACATATTTTTCTAGGTTATCACTTCCATTCTTGGGATAGATTGGCACAATAACCACCTGAATAGGGGCAACCTTTGGGGGTAATCTCAATCCAATTTCATCACCATGAGCCATAATTAGAGCTCCAACCATTCGTGTACTTACACCCCAGCTGGTAGCATAAACGGGCTCTTCTTTGTTGTCTTGATTTTGAAATTTAACACCAAAAGCTTCTCCAAAATTTGTTCCCAAATAATGTGATGTTCCCGCTTGAAGCGCCTTTTTGTCTCTCATCATCGCTTCAATTGTAAAGGTTTCTTCAGCTCCAGCAAATCGCTCTGATTCAGATTTTCTACCAACAGTGACTGGTATGGACAAAAAATTCTCAAAAAGGTTTTGGTAAATTTGAACAATGTCAAGTGCTTCCTGCATTGCTTCTTCCTTGTTTGCGTGTGCTGTGTGCCCTTCTTGCCACAGAAATTCTGAAGTTCTTAAAAAAAGTCTGGTGCGCATTTCCCACCTAACAACATTAGCCCACTGGTTGATTTTAATTGGTAGGTCTCTGTAAGAATTAATCCATTTTTTAAACATGGACCAAATAACTGTTTCCGAAGTGGGTCGAACTATCACTTCCTCTTCCAGTTTAGAAGCTGGATCCACCTCTAACGACTCTCCATCAACATAAAGCCTAGAGTGGGTAACTACAGCGCATTCTTTGGCAAAACCCTCAACGTGTTTAGCTTCTTTTTCTAGAAAACTTTTTGGAATAAAAAGCGGAAAATAGGCGTTTTCGTGGCCGCTTTCTACAATGTGTTTATCCAGCTCGTTTTTAATATTATTCCAGAGCGAATATCCATAGGGCTTGATAACCATTGTCCCCTTTACTGGTCCGTGCTCTGCTAAATCAGCCTGGACGATTACCTCGTTATACCATTTTGAAAAATTTTCTGATTGTTTTGTAATTTTTGACATGTAAATACTCTTTAATCTAACATAAAGTAAGTTTAATTTATAGAAATTATAGGTCAATGAAAAAAGCAATCTTCTCAACTGAAATTTCAATATTAAAAACAACTTTTCAACGATTGTTAAGAAGAAAAGCTCATGCTAATTTGACAAAAATTCTTTTAAAAACCCACCAAGCGGATGTGGCGCTTATTATGCGAACTTTTTCTGCTAGTGATCAGCGAACCATTTTTTCACTATGTCCAACCCCGCTTCATAAATCGAGAGTAATAGAAGAGCTAGATTCTCCTCTTATTGAAAATGTTCTCCAAAATGAAAGCCCCGGAAGCATTGCGAAGATATGTCGAGTTCTTGACACCAACGACCAGGCTGTTGTTATCAGCGCATTAGACGATGAAAAAAAAGAAGCGGTGCTAGGAAAACTAAACGCTGAAGATCAGGAGGAGGTTGAAGAGCTTTTGTCCTATCCTGACGAAAGTGCGGGTAGTATTATGACTAAAGAAACATTTACGCTCAATCAGAAAACCACTGTGGAAGAGAGCATTGATAGACTAAGAGAGTTTCCTGAAAATGATAAAATTTTTTATTTATATGTATTAGACGACAAAGAAAAGCTGGTGGGAGTTATATCGCTTAGAACTCTAGTGACTTCAAATAAAAACAAGAGACTGAAAGATATTATGATTACTAGCATTAATGCGGCGACCACAGAGACCGACCAAGAAGAGGTTGCAAAAATGGTAGCTCAATACAACTATTTAGCACTTCCTGTTGTCAGTAGACAAAATAAATTTTTAGGTATTGTTACCATTGACGACGTGGTGGATGTTATTAGGGAGGAGGCCTCTGAAGATATTTTGCAAATGGCTGGTGTGGGTAAGGATAGGGAAATTCTTCTCAAAAAAACATCTGAAAGCGCCTACATGCGTGCGCCTTGGATTTTGGCAAGCCTCTTGGGGGGTGTCTGTGCAGCATGGATTATATCGATCTTTGATTTTATGCTTCAAGAGCTTGTTGTGTTGGCAGCTTTCATACCAGTAATTATTGGGGTTAGCGGAAACATTGGAATGCAGTCTTCTACAATTGTGGTGCGAGGCCTTGCCACAGGAAGGGTCGATTTTTCAAATGCCAGCTCGGTAATAAAAAAAGAAGTTGGGGTTGGTTTCTTGTTGGGCATATTATATGGTTTAGCGGTTGGCGGATTTTCTTACTGGATAACGGGCGAGGCCGTTCAGGGCATTGCTATTGTTGTTGGGATAAGTATTTTAACGGGAATGGTTGTTGCCGCAGGAATAGGTGCAATTGTTCCTATATTTCTTAAAAAATTTGGTTATGATCCTGCAATATCAACAGGACCATTTGTAACCACCGCAGTTGACATCATTGGGGTAGCAATTTATTTTTTAGTGGCAAGCAGGGTTTTGTCTATTTAATGATTAAACTTAAAGCGCTAGTTCGTACTTTTATTTTACTCATTTTTATTTCTACATGTTACGCTCAAGAAAAAGCGAATAATCATTTTACTGTGAAATCTATCTTTAATGTTACGGTAGCTGAAATTATAAGTACCAATGAGCACATGACACTCAACTCTAAGGGTGCGACCGCTATCTTTAAATCTCCTCCTTCGTTTGAAAAATTAAAATATTCAGAAAACAATCTCTTAAGGTGGCTCCTTGAAACAGAGACCTTTCAAAATGGTGAACAAATTGTGGATGGGGAATGGAAAAAAGACAAAGAGATGTTTGAAAATCAACAAATACTTTATCGTTTTTTGTTGGCACCCGATTCGGAAAATAGGGATTCAGCTCAAACCATGCTTTTCCGGCTAGATATTAAAAAAGAAGGTGATATCGATATAGATGAAAATAAACTAAATATGAACTACTTAATACTTAACAGTTCCAGCATACAAGTCTATATTAATAAATCAGAC
>JAFMFP010000029.1 GCA_017856055.1 Fidelibacterota bacterium
ATCAAGTAGTTGCCCATCTTGTAGATAATTCAAACCATGTTTCAGCCAATCACGTAGATGGCGATGAAGTTCCTGCTAGTCATTTTGGAGTTATTCTAGAGTTGTCGCAATGGGAAGAGTTGAAAAATCGATTAATACAGTATGGAATTCAATTTATAATTGAACCTAAGATTCGATTCCAAGGAGAAGCAGGAGAGCAAGCAACAATGTTTTTCTTAGATCCTTGTGGAAATGCTTTAGAGTTCAAAGCTTTCAAAAATGATAACCAAATTTTTGCTACTGATGAATAATCAAGCTTTAGAACATTGGACACCAGTAATTGGCAGTTCTTTTTGGGCGATGGGTTTGGGACTATCTTTACTTTTTGTTATTTTTATCTTTTTTATAGGTTCTAAAATTTCTTCTAAAAATAGAGAATATTTTTTGTATGCGATGGGAGCCTATCAGCTCATTGAAGTTTCTTCTTTTCAGCTGTATCGTCTTTTTACAGGAGAATATGTGATTGCTACCCATCTTCCGTTGCAACTGTGTTCCATTTCTGGAATTCTGGCCGGTTTAGTGGTTTTTTACCGCAAACAACTTATTTTTGAATTTTTATTTTTCTTTGGATTAGCGGGTTTTATCCATTCAATTTTGACACCTGAGTTTACTGGAGGAATCCCCTCAGCGGTTGAAATTTTTGATTATTATGTGGGACACTCCATGTTATTTGTTGTTCCTATTTGGTTAATGCGATTCAATGGAATGCGTCTTACTATCCATTCCTGGTGGAGAAGTTTTTTATATCTTCAATTGATCATTGTGATTGTAAGTCAATTAAATGCCATCATTGGTAATGGAGCAAATTATATGTATTTAGCTAAAGCTCCATTAGCAGATAGCGTTTTTGTAGTTGGAGGGGCAAGTTATATTTTAGTTCTGAATCTTGCAGCCCTATTACACTTTATTGTTTTCTATTATGCTGCCTTGAAAGTTTTCAAATAAGAATGTCACTTTTAATCACTTATTTTGTTCTTGCTTTATTATTGTCTTTTATTTGTTCACTTTTAGAAGCAGTATTATTAACAGCTCCTTCTTCTTATGCTTCTATTTTATCTAAAACAGATAAATCCGCTGGTCAGAAACTTGAAGATTATAAAGATAATATTAATCGCCCATTAGCAGCAATCTTGACGGTCAACACTTTTGCACATACAATTGGAGCTGCTGGGGTGGGTGCTGAAACTTTAAAAGTGTTTAGTGGTGACTACGCCGTTGCTATTGCTTCAGGTATTTTAACTTTTTTTGTCTTAATCTTTTCTGAAATTATCCCTAAAACGATTGGAAGTACTTATTGGAGAAATTTACTGGCCTTTTCCACAAAAATTATTTCTGTTATGATAGTATTAACTTATCCGTTTGTGCGAATTGCTGAATTTATTTCTGATTTTGGCAATAGTGAAGCTTCGGTAACACGAGAAGAAGTAATTGCGATGGCTGAGATGGGTGAAGATGAAGGAGTTTTAGAGGAACAAGAAACTGATATTATTGAAAACACTTTAACTTTAAAAGACCGGAAAGTGAAAGATGTGATGACACCTCGTTCAGTCATGTTTGCTTTAGAAAAAAATCTTACTGTTGGTCAAGTATTAGCAGATCATAAATCCTTAGATTTTTCTCGAATTCCGATTTATGATACCGAATTGGATAATATTGTTGGGCAAGTCAATCGTTATCATATTATGAGTCGTAAAGCCGATGATCAATTTTCTACTCGACTATATGAAATTTGTTCAGAAGTTTCGTTTGTTAATGAGCTCGAAGCCATTGACGACGTATTAGAGTTATTTTTAGAGAACCGTGACCATCTATCTGTTGTAAAAAATAAGGGAGGGCAAGTGACAGGAATTATTACTCTAGAGGATACTTTAGAAACCTTATTAGGTAAAGAAATCGTAGATGAACACGACTCCGTGGTTGATATGCGTGACTATGCAGAACAACAGAAAGAAATTGGTTAAAAATTAAATATTTGAGTTTTTAATTTCCTAGTGTAATTTCGTGACCAGTTATGGCTAAAAAACAAACATTTGACAAAAAAACTTCAAAAGAAGTTAAAAATTTTAAATATATCAAACATATTGCATCAATTTTATCTGATGACAAAGACAGTGTAAGATTTCTTGAAAAGATGGTTCGTGTTAATGAAAACGAAAACCTTGATCAAGCTTTAAAAAGAATTGAAGAAGAATCTTCTGTAAAACTTTCTATTACCCAATCAGTTAAAGAAGAAACTCCTGCTGAAGAAGTAGTCGAAGAAGTAACGGAAGAGACTACTATAGATCAAGCTGTAGAAGAATCAACTGAAGAAGCTTCTGAAGAAGCAGTTGAAGAATCAACCGAAGATGCTCCTACTGAAGAAACAGTAGAAGAACCAGCCGAAGAAACTTCTGTTGAAGAAGTAACTGAAGAGGTTGCCGCAGAAACTTCTGTTGAAGAAGATTCCGCTGAGAACCAGGAATCGGACACAGATGATAATTCAGCTGAAGAAGCTGAAGAATCCTCCAAAGAATAATTGATTGGAGAGGTGGCCGAGTGGTTTAAGGCGCACGCCTGGAACGCGTGTATAGGTTAATAGCCTTCGCAGGTTCGAATCCTGTCCTCTCCGCAAAAAAATGTTAATTAAGCTTTTCATTCATTATACTTTTCACTTTGTAGTTCCTATATTTATTGCTAGACCCTTTTTTAAAGACAATTGGCTTAATGCATATCTTTTAATGCTTGCAACACTATTAATTGATTTAGATCATTTATTAGCAAGTCCTATATTTGATCCCAATCGATGCAGTATTGGTTATCATCCTTTGCATACAGTTTATGCGGCATTTTTTTATCTCTTGCTATACTTCATACCATCTTGGAAGTGGAAAGCAGTAGCTATCGGCTGTTTATGGCATCTTTCTACTGATTATATTGATTGTTTGTTGTAATATGAATCAGGTGAAAAAAATCAAAACAACCAAAAATTTTGAATTTTATAGCGTTTCAACAGATTCTAATTATCAAATTCCTTTAATTCCTTCCATGGTATCCGCTGGATTTCCATCCCCAGCTGATGATTACTTAGATGTTCCCATTGATTTGAACGAACATTTAGTTGAAAATGTAGCCGCTACTTTTTATATCCGAGTTATTGGAAATTCAATGATTGATGAAGGAATTAACGATGGAGATTTATTGATTGTTGATCGTTCCAAAAATCCCAAAAACAATGATATTGTTATCGGAATCTTGAATGGAGAATTCACTGTTAAAAAAATTGAAAAAATCAAAAATAAATTATTTTTAGTACCAGCAAACCAAAATTTTCAAAGAATCGAAATCAATTCCGAAATGGATTTTTCAGTGTGGGGAGTAGTGACCTATGTCATCCACAAAACCCGATAATCTTATTGCCATTATTGACTGCAATAATTTTTATGTTTCTTGTGAAAGAATCTTTAATCCTAAGCTTTTCAATAAACCAACTGTTGTTCTATCCAATAATGACGGGTGTGTTATTGCACGTTCTCAAGAAGTGAAAGAATTAGGAATCCCTATGGGAATCCCAATTTTCAAAATACAACACTTGGTAGAAATCCATGATATTCAAGTTTACTCTTCAAATTTTTCTCTATATGGAGATATTTCTCGACGTATTATGCAGATTATCCAAGCAGAAAACCCTTCGGTAGAATTGTATTCGATTGATGAAGCATTTATTACCCTAAATCCACGTTATCGCGATGTAAAATCTTATTGTGCAGACCTCAAAAAACGTATTTTACAATGGACAGGGATTCCAGTTTCTATTGGCGTGGGAAAAACTAAAACTTTAGCTAAAGTAGCAAATCATTTGGCTAAAAAATTATATACGGATAAAGGTATTTGTATATTAGATGAAACCAATACAGAAGAATTATTACAGAAAGTAAAAGTGGAAGATATTTGGGGAGTAGGAAGACAAAAAACTAAATTCTTGAAGTTAAATGGAATTTTTAACGCCTTGGATTTAAAATACGCTAATCCGTTTTGGATACAAAAATATATGACTGTTATCAGTCGTCATACTGTTGACGAGCTAAATGGTGTTCCTAAGATAGAATTAGAAGATGATTTTATCTCAAAAAAAACTATTTCAACGTCTCGATCATTTCGTAAGAATATTGGTAGTTTATCTGTTTTAGAGAATGCAATTAGTTCACATGCAGCGCGTGCTGCTGAAAAACTGCGTAAACAAAAGGGTTATATTACCTCATTAGGAGTCTATGTTTCTACCAATCGTTTTCGCGATGATTTGCCGCAATACCGCCAATTTATTACTGTTAATCTTCCTTTAGCCATTAATGACACAGCAGGGATTATTCAAGCAGCGATTCAAGGATTGCATGCTATTTTTATTCCAGAATTAGAATACAAGAAATGTGGAGTAATTTTGAATAATATTATTCGTGATAATCAGGTTCAAGAATCGTTGTTTCATAGTAGAAGAAATAAAGAGGAATTATTGAGTTCTTCTATAGATATTATCAATAAAACCTATGGTCTCAATACGATCAAATATGCTATCCAAGGTTCTCCGGAATCTTGGTCTATTAAGAGAGAAAAATTATCTCAGTCATATACCACCAATTGGAATGAGCTTTTATCCATTAATACCGAGTCATGAGCAATAAAATATTAGTTGGATCTCAAAACCCAGTAAAAATCAATGCAACACAATTAGCATTTGAACATTATTTTACCTCTTTTATTATAGAAGGAAAATCATCTCCATCAGAGGTTAATAATCAACCTTTGAGTAGTGAAGAGACACTTACTGGAGCAAAAAATCGTGTGAAAAATATCTTACAGTTTCCAGCAGAGTATTATGTGGGAATTGAAGGGGGAGTAGAAAAAAGAAATCAAGATTATCAAGCCTTCGCTTGGATCGTAATCCAAGATTTCAATGGAAAACAAGGAATTTCTAAAACAGCCAGTTTCACCTTGCCAAAAGAAGTCAGTAAGTTGATTGATGAAGGGTTAGAATTGGGAGAAGCAGATGATCAGGTTTTTCAGCGCCAGAACTCTAAACAGCAGAATGGAGCAGTTGGTCTTTTAACTCAAGATATCATTACTAGAACAACTTATTATCAAGAAGCTATTATCTTAGCTTTAGTTCCATTTATTAATTCCGAACTCTATTAGAATTTTGTATATTTTCGCATGTTTAAAATTCTCAATGAACTTCGCACCAATACTCGAGAAAATGGCTTAAAAAACGCGATTAAAGCAATGTTTAAACAATATGGTTGGAAAATAGGCGTAGCCATTTTTCTTTATTATTTAATCCGAGATGTTACCCTTTATATAATCATTCCTTATTTTGTTTTTAAAGGATTGACTCAATAGTTTTCTTCAACACTATTCAGTAATTAAATTAGGAGTTGTTGAAATATTAAAATCAACTTTAATCAAATCTCGAATTACTTTATCCATTGAGGTTTGTGTATTTGCAACAATTTTATTCCAGAAAGTTGAAGGATCATCTAAATAGCGCTCAGCTCTATATTGGACGCCATAAAGTAAGCGATCAAACTCTAATGAGCCGGTAGCTCTCTTTATTTTTGAATCTAAATCTAAAATAGCTTCAAATGAAATAGGGTGGGTTTGATTTTTTATTGTTAAATCAGCCTGGATTAACATCCTATATTTTTTCTCTTCAACTTTATCCAAAATAGAAGATTTAGTGATAACCAATTTAGCTGTTGGATATTTTTCAACATCAAAAAAGTCCTGACTTCGTAGATGTCCTTCCAAACGATCTTTAGATCCACCGCTTAAATCAGTATTCACCAAAGTGCGTAAGTTAACGACAAATGTACCATTGATACTTTTATCCGAAGAAATAAATAAGGTTCCTTGTTGAAATTTTAAAGTTCCATAGTGCTCCTTATTGATGACTTTCAATCCACCATTCCACTCTAAAGAACTTTTAGAGGTGTCAAGCATAATTCTGGAAGAGATACCTGAAGTATTCAAAATTTTAGGTGCTTTAGATTTTAGCATTGTTTTTGGTCTTAAAGTTTCTTGAGAGAAAGCCACTCCAACTAAAATAAGTAATAATATAATTCGCTTCATAAAAAAGTCCTTATTTACTTTTGTTAATTTTACTAATAATTTGCCATCGAAAATACTATACTTCATAGTAATCATTCAATTAAATTTGAATATTCTGGAGGCGTGGCAGAGCGGTTGAATGCACTGGTCTTGAAAACCAGCAAGGGTGAAAGCCCTTCAGAGGTTCGAATCCTCTCGCCTCCGCATGAATTATCCTATTGTTCGATTTGCTCCTAGTCCAACTGGTTATCTTCATATAGGAGGAGCGAGAACCGCTTTATTCAATTGGTTATTCACAAGAAAGCATCAAGGTAAGTTCCTTCTTCGTATTGAAGATACAGACTTAGAACGTTCTGAAGAAAAATATATTGATCAGATAATCAGTGCTTTAGATTGGCTTGGTCTAGATCATGATGGGGATTATATATTGCAGTCTAATAATCTATCTAGTCATCAAGCGGCGTTAGATCAATTATTAGCACAAGGTAAGGCTTATCGTTGTTTTTATTCTAAAGAAGAATTAGATCAATTACGATTAGCAGCAGAAAAAGCTAAAAAACCGTTTAGAGTTCCAACTACTTATCGAGATCTTTCTCAAGAGGAACTCAACAAACATTTACAGGATAAAAAAGAATTTACTATTCGATTGAAAGTTCCAGAAGGCGAGACAAGATTTGAAGATTTAGTTTTTGGAAATATTACGGTCCAAAATAGAGAAATTGATGATTTTATCTTAGCTCGATCTGATGGGTCACCAACATATAATTTTGTCGTAACTATTGATGATGCCGATATGAAGATTACCCATGTCATACGTGGGGATGATCATCTCGCTAATACCCCTAAACAAATTTTGATTTATGAAGCACTAAGCTTACCTGTGCCGACCTTTGTCCATCTACCAATGATTTTAGGTTCAGATGGTAAGCGTTTGAGTAAAAGACATGCTGCAACGAATGTTCAGGAATATAAAGAGAAGGGATATCAACCCAAGTCTATTATCAATTATTTGTCGCTCTTAGGATGGAATCCAGATTCCAATGAAGAAATTTTTTCTATTAATGAAATCATCGAACAATTTGAATTGAATCAAATTCAAAAAAAACCGGCAATTTTTGATGAAAAAAAATTAAACTGGGTGTCAGGACAACATTTACAAAAATCATCAATAAAAGAACTAATAGAGGCTATAAAGGACCTAGATTTAACCTGGGCAGAACATCACTCTGAAGACTTTGTTAAAAAATTATTACTTCTTCTGCGAGACCGTTCAAAAAATATTCAAGACATTATTGAGTTAGGGAATATTATTATGTCCAATCCTTCTTCTTACTCTCAAGATGAACTCCATAACATTTTTAAGGGTAATAATTTTGAAGTTATAGAAAATTTTATCAGTGGATTAGAGGCTGAGGAATTTACTCAATCAAATATTGAACAGCTGATTGATAACATTTCCATTCAATGCGAATTATCTTTGGGAGCGGTCATGAAGCAAATTCGCTTTGCCATTACAACGATTACCTATGGTCCTAGTTTAGTCGAAATTATTATTTTATTAGGTCAAGACACGATCATAAGTCGTCTGAAAAAATTTGTTCAACATTCGACCTAAAATTTGTTTCTTTTAGTTTTAGTTTTCGCAATTATTTCTTTACATTTCGATATGCGCCCGTAGCTCAATTGGATAGAGCGTCTGGCTACGGACCAGAAGGTTGT
>JAFMFP010000030.1 GCA_017856055.1 Fidelibacterota bacterium
GATTCTATAGGGGGCGTCAGAATAGAAGATGATGTTGTGGTTACAAATGAGGGCTGCGAGATTTTAAACAAAACCCCCAAAGATTTTACAGTTGTTTCTTAATGCCTATCTTTCTCTTACGAAGAAAGCTATTTATTTTGGTTGCACCTTTATTTTTGAACAGCTGCATTGGACACTTGCTTTCTCTTTCAGTCAATAGTGGCTTTATTTCATCTTTTAACATTGTCTCAACAGGCTCATTAGAAAATCTAAATAGTTCCAGCTTCCTTCACCCGGGAACTTATAATCAAGATTTGTGGGATTTTAATAAAATTCAAATAAAAGAAGAGAAAAACGATAATCTTTGGGAATTTCATAGTAAATACATTGGACCCCATAAACAAGAAATCTCTAACAAGGCGGTTGGGGATTTTCGATATGAGTTTAAAAATGAAGTGAAATATACAGGCCTCTATTTTCAAAAAGAGATTTTCAATGGTACAATCTTCTCCCTTAGGCACAAAGAAAAATATTTTGATCACCCCAACCTTTTAGAAACACAAGAAGACCTTAGTTTTCATATTGTAAATACTATTTTAAGTAAGTCTTTAAAAGAATTTTTAAATCAACACCCTGAAAAAACCATTCTTGTGGAGAACATTTTAAACCAAATTGATGCTTATCTAAACTTTGAAAAAAGGCTTGAGAAAAGCAATGAAGCAAAAAATGACAACCCAATTTTTGTGTTTTCTGAGGCAATTAAAGCCAACAATCTTTCTATTTCAACAAAAGATCGGACTGAAATTCTATCTCTTATAGAGATTGAGCAAAAAAACATAGAAAGTGACTTTAATTTAGTAGGTGATTCTTTTACCATAAAAATTAAAACGGACTTACATGTGCTTAATACCAACGGTTCCAATAAAAATGGAGAAGTTGTATGGGAGATCGATTTTTATGATATAAATATCAACGATTATGAACTCTATGTTTCTTCAATAAGAATTTTTAAATTTAGAATTCTTATTTCTATTATTTTATTAGCTTTAATGACATATATATGGATCAAATTTCAAAACAAAAACAAATTGCTTCCTTAATAGAAGAAATCAATTTTCACAATTACCAGTATTATGTTTTAGACAGTCCATTAATATCAGACGCTGAGTATGATAATCTTTTTAGGCAGCTAGCCTCAATTGAAAAAAGCAATCCAAATTTTGTGCTCCCTTATTCTCCCACTCAAAGAGTTGGACACCCCGTTTCGGGGACCTTAAGTAGTCACCCACATGAATACCCAATGTTATCTCTCGAGAATGCAATTAATGAAAATGAACTAATAGAATTTTTTAATAGAATGAAAAAAATCTCTAAAAGCGATACAATAGAATATGTCGTCGAGCCAAAGATAGATGGGATGGGTGTAGCCCTGATCTATATTAACGGAACTTTGAAGAAAGCCTTAACTCGTGGGGATGGATATCAAGGAGAAGATATAACGCATAACATTAAAACTATCAATTCAATTCCGCTAAAATTATTAAAAAAATCTCCGGAAAAAGTAGAAATACGAGGGGAAATTTTCATGACAAAGAAAAGTTTTGAAGATTTAAATAATCACAACCATAAGACAGGAGATAAGATTTTTTCAAACCCCAGAAATGCAGCAGCTGGAAGCGTTCGACAACTCGATCCCAAAGTAACAGCAAAAAGAAAACTGTCTTTTTATGCCTATGAATATACCAATCCCGATGAAGAGTCAATAACAAATCATTGGGATATGTTAAACCAAATCAAATTGTGGGGAATGCCAACAAATCCTTTCACAATCAAATCTTCAGAAGAAACCGTAATTATAAAAAAACATCAGGAGATGGAAAAAATTCGATCCTCAATAGATTATGAAATAGATGGAACCGTTATCAAGGTGAATAGTGCATCCTTAAGAAAAAAAATAGGCTTTCGTTCCCGCTCACCTCGTTGGGCAATTGCAGCTAAATTTGAATCACAAAAGGTTGACTCGCAGGTTCTTGAAATTGTGTTACAAGTCGGAAGAACGGGAGTTATAACGCCTGTTGCTAAAATTTCACCTGTTTTTATAAGTGGCGCTAGGATTCAAAGTGTTACACTACACAATCAAGATGAAATCGACAGAAAAGAGATTTATATAAAAGATTATGTTGTTGTTGAAAGATCAGGAGATGTAATCCCAAAAATAGTTTCAGTGATAAAAAGCCGAAGACCAGTTAATGCATCAAAATTTAGTCTTCACGGTGCTAGTTGCCCTTCATGTAATAGTCAAATAAAGCGAAAAGAGGATGAAGCTGTTTATCGATGTTTAAATGCCAACTGCAAAGATCAGATTAAATCACGTATAGAGCATTTTGTTTCAAAAAAAGCATTAAACATTGAAGGTCTTGGTCCGCAAATTATTGATCAACTAATTATGCAAAAAATTATTTATTCTTATGCAGATATTTTTAAAATAAACGAAAAAGCACTCATTGCCCTTGAAAGGTTTGGAGAAAAGTCTTCAGAAAATTTAGTAGGATCAATCGAAACAGCAAAAAAAACAGAGTTTTCTAGGGTTCTTTATGGCCTGGGGGTTCCTAATGTTGGAGAGCACATAGCTAAAATAATTGAAAATCATGTTAACGGTTCTTTTGAAACTCTTAGACAAGAGACTGTAGAGACTCTTTCTGAAATAGAAGGTGTAGGCGAAATAGTTGCGCAATCGATTGTGGAGTATTTTAATAACGAAATAAACTGGTCTTTAATTCAAAAATGTTTTGAAAACGGCCTCCAAGTTATAAGAACAGAACCAAAAAAAGGACTGCTTTTAGGAAAAACATTTGTCGTTACTGGAACATTAAATAATTTTAGCAGAGTTGAAGCAAAAGAAATCTTAGAAAAAAATGGAGCAAATGTTGTTTCTTCTGTTTCAAGTAAAGTGTTCGGGGTTATTGTTGGAGATAATCCCGGGTCTAAGCTGGGAAAAGCCAACAAATTGGAGCTAAAGATTTATGATGAATCATTTATTCAAAATCTTATATAAAACAACATATATTGTTTTGCTTTCAGCAATTTTTTCTCAAAATATTTCATCACAATTAATATCATCAGGATATGATAGACCTGTGCTCGTCCGATTTTTTGATGATAAAATGTTTGTTGTTGAGCAGAGTGGAAAGGTTTATTATGAGCAAAATGGACAGAAAAAACTGTTTATAGACCTCAGTGAACACCTTGAATTAGGGCCAAAGCCAGATGAAAGAGGCTTGCTTGGTTTTGCTTTTGATCCTGAGTTTAATCAAAATAAATATATATATGTTTCTTATATTGCTTCTGGGAATAATACCAAGGTTGTCCGATACGAAGTTGACAAAAATACTTTTTTACCAATTCTAGCAACAGAAAAAATACTTTTTTATTTCAATCAACCTTACAACAACCACAATGGCGGACACATTGAATTTAATCCTTTTGATAGGTTCTTATATATTGCTTTTGGCGATGGAGGCTCTGCTGGTGACCCGCTTGAAAACGGGCAAGACATTTCTACTCTCTTTGGTTCAATTGTTAGGGTAAACCCAAGAGATGGCGACCCATTTTCTATCCCGGAAGACAACCCTTTTGTTGACGATCCTAACGCTCGTCCCGAAATTTGGGTGTATGGACTAAGGAATCCGTGGAAGTTTACTTTCGATAGCAAAAACGGTGATATGATTATAGCAGATGTTGGTCAAAATAACTGGGAAGAAATAAACCTGCTTTCAGCCGGTTCTTCTGGAAAAAATTTTGGATGGAACACCATGGAGGCAAGTAGCTGTTATAAAAACGAAAACTGTAATAAGGAAAATCTCACTCTGCCTATTTTTGAATACCCAAGCGATGCCACATATGCATTTAGTTTAATGGGCATTCAACAAAAAAACGTACAAGGCTGCTCAGTAACCGGTGGTTATGTTTACCGAAAAAAACCAACAAGTAAATACTATGGAAAATATTTATTTTCAGATTTTTGCACCGGTAAAGTTTGGTCTTTAGATATGAAAACTCAGCAGGTTGATGATATTTCAGAAATATTACCATCAAAAAAAATGATGATATCCTCTTTTGCTGAAGATTTAAATCAAAATATATACATTGTAGACTTTTCAGGTGAAGTGTATAAATTAATTTTAGAATAGAATGAATAACGCTATAGAAATTATAAATCTTCACAAAAAATATGGTCAGCTTGAAGCAGTCAAAAACTTAACCTTAAATATTAAGGTTGGAGAGTTTTATGGGATGCTGGGCCCAAACGGAGCTGGAAAATCAACAACTATCAACTCAATCACAGGGTACGTTAAACCAACAAGCGGACAGATTAATGTTTTATCCCAAGATATAGAAAAAGAATTCAGATTTACTAGATCCAAAATAGGAATTGCACAGCAAGAAATAAGTAACGATTGGTTTTTCCCCATTGAGGATTTATTGTTTTTTCAAGCAGGTTTCTATGGTATTAATAAAATGTCTGCTACAAAAAACATTAAAAACCTTCTTGCTCAAATGGGCCTAGAACAGCACAAAAGAAAAAAAATGAGAGCTCTTTCTGGTGGAATGAAACGCCGATTTCAAATAGCGAAGGCCCTCGTTCATGACCCAGAAATATTAATTTTGGATGAACCTACAGCCGGCGTGGATGTTGAGTTGAGACACGAACTCTGGGATTTTCTGAGATCATTACATCAAAGTGGAAAAACAGTTTTACTTACTACTCATTATATTGATGAGGCAGAACTTTTATGTTCAAAGGTGGGAATTATTAATGATGGAAGGTTAATAAAAGAAGGCACTGTTGCAGATTTAAAAAGCACCATTAATAAATCTTCAATTGTTATTAAAATTAGAGAGGGACAAGCTCATCCATTTAATCAAATTCTTAAAGATTACGACTGGACTTATAATAAAGAAGAATTAATTATCTCATCTGAAAGCCCTAATTCAGATTTGCCCAAGTTAATTAACACCATTTCAACGTCAGATGTAAAAATAGACGACATCCAACTTTCTAAAACATCTCTTGAGGACGTTTTCTTAAAACTAACAGGGAAAAAAATAGATGATTAAAAACTGGACTGGCTTTTTTACTTTATCTGGAAGAGAAATCAAAAGGTTTTTTTCGGTTTGGAAACAAACCGTGGTACCTGGAGTTGTTACTACGTTATTATATATTTTTATTTTTGGCGTTGCTCTTGAAAACAGAATATCAACTATATCAGACATACCTTACAAAATATATATTCTTCCTGGGCTTATAATGATGAATGTCATTACCAATTCTGTTGCTAACTCTGCTTCATCATTGCTTCAAATGAAGCTACTGCAAACTTTGCCCGAGCTAATGATCACCCCTCTTTCTAGCACGGAAATGTCACTTTCCTTTATTGTTGGAGGAACAGTTCGAGGTTCGGTAAATGGTATTTTAATACTTTTAATATGCGTTTTAAGCGGAATGCCTTTGGAAAATCCGCTATTAACAGTGGGATTAATTGTTATGGTTTCATGGATTTTTTCTGCTCTAGGGCTCATTATTGGACAGGTGGCTGATTCGTGGGACCAGTTGGCTGTCATTCAGAACTTTATTATTACTCCTTTAAGTTTTTTGGGGGGGATTTTTTACTCAATTCAAATGCTTCCTGATTGGGCTTCAAAAATTAGCCTACTAAACCCAATATATTATTCCATTAATTCTCTTAGAGCAGCAACCATAGGGGTTGAGGAGTTTAGCTTGATTGGTTCTATTATCATTATTATTGTTTGTAATGTTTTTTTAAGCTCAATAGCGATTATGCTAATGAATACTGGATACAGGATTCGTTCCTAACTATTTATAGGAGCTTAGGTCAGGACAAACACAGAAAAAATTTCGATCTCCGTAAGCATTGTCTACTCTCGAAACATAAGGCCAGAATTTATTTTCTTTTATCCATTCAAGAGGGAATATAGCTTGATTTCTTGTATAGGGATGATTCCAGTTTTCGCACAAATCTTGTATTGTGTGCGGCGCATTTATAAGGGGGTTGTCCTCTTTTGGTAGATCTCCACTTTCGATGCTATCAATTTCTTTTCTAATCGATATCATAGAATCACAAAATCTATCTAATTCGCTCTTTGACTCGCTTTCTGTCGGCTCTATCATCAAAGTTCCAGGAATTGGCCAGGACATAGTAGGGGCGTGAAATCCATAATCAATTAATCTTTTAGCAATGTCTTCATTTGTTATATTCGAAGCGGTCTTGAAAGATCGACAATCAACAATAAACTCATGAGCATTCAATCCATTTTTCCCCCTGTAAAGAATATGAAAATCTTTTTCAAGTCTTTTGGCCATGTAGTTTGCATTAAGAATTGCTATTTGAGAGGCTTTTAAGAGACCGCTAGAGGACATGAGCTTCATATAGATGTATGAAATTAACAAAATACTAGCGCTGCCATAGGGCGCTGAAGAAACACTGTATCTAAAATTATCATTTGTAAAAGAGTGTTTTGGTAAAAAAGGTTTGAGCTTATTGTTTACACAAATAGGACCCATTCCTGGACCTCCACCACCATGAGGAATGCAGAAAGTTTTATGAAGATTTATATGCATGACATCTGCCCCAAATTTACCAGGCTTACATACGCCAACCATTGCATTTAAGTTGGCCCCATCCATATAAACTAAACCACCCAATGAATGAATTAAATTGCAAATATCTTTTATTTTTTCCTCGAAAACACCATGAGTGGAGGGGTAAGTTATCATTAAAGACGAAAGCTTTTCACCCGCTTGTTCTGATTTAATTTTTAAATCTTCAAAATCTATATTTCCTTCATCATCGCATTTGACGATTACTACTTCAAGCCCAGCCATAATGGCGCTTGCAGGGTTAGTTCCATGAGCAGATTCTGGAATTAAGCAAATCGATCTTTTGGAGCCAAGAGATTTATGATACTCTCTTATACACAAAAGCCCGGCATATTCTCCCTGAGCCCCAGAGTTTGGCTGAAAAGAAACTGCATCAAATCCCGTAACCTTATAAAGCATTTCCTCAAGATTTTTTATCATTTGCAAATATCCTGAAGCTTGATCGTTCGGAGCAAAAGGATGAATAGAACTAAATTCAGGCCAGCTTATTGGAATCATTTCAACAGTGGCATTTAACTTCATGGTGCAAGATCCAAGTGGAATCATACTATGATTTAAAGACAGGTCTCTTTTTTCTAGCTTGGTGATATATCGAAGCATTTCAGTTTCCGAATTAATACTGGAAAAAATTGGATGCGAAAGAACTATTGATGACCTGTTTGTTTTTTGTTCTTTTAATTCAAAATCACAACGAATGTTGCAATTAAATATATCTGAGATTATTTCAATTTCTTTTTCATCGGTTTTTTCATCAAGCGAAATGCCAATAACCCCATTTTCATGGTACATAAAGTTATATTTTTTAAGCTCAGCTCTTTTTTTAACCTCCTCAGTAGTCATATTGTTGGGTTTTACTGCAATTGTATCAAAAAATAATGACTCTTTTGACATAACATTATGACCTAATTTTCCGAGAGCATTTCCAAGCTGAAAAGCATAACGATGGATTTTATTGGCAATTGAAATTAATCCTTGGGGTCTATGATGCAGAGCATACATCCCAGAAATAATAGCCAGCAGAACCTGTGCAGTACATATATTCGAAGTGGCTTTTTCTC
>JAFMFP010000031.1 GCA_017856055.1 Fidelibacterota bacterium
ATAACTCCATTTCCAGATACAATTAATCTGCTTTTAAAAAATAACATAGCTTTTCAAGGTGTAAAAAAAAATATCCTTAATATTAATGTCATTAACCTTCGTGATTTCACTGAAGATTCATATAAGAAAATTGATGATGAGCCTTATGGTGGTGGTGAAGGAATGGTTATGATGGCAGAACCGCTTTTTAAATCTTTAGACTATTGTTTAGAGAAAATTAAAAGTAAACCAGTAATAATTTTTCCTTCCCCTAAAGGAGAAAAGTTAGAATCCAAGATATCCTTTGAATTATCAAAAGAATCCTCATTAATATTTATCTGTGGACACTATAAAGGGATAGATCAAAGAGTCATTGATAAATACATTGATTACGAGATTTCAATTGGAGATTTTATCTTATCTAATGGTGAATTATCATCATTTATAATTTTTGATACTATTGCAAGATTAGTTCCGGGAGTTCTTAATAATATAAATTCAGCTCTTACAGATTCTTTTGTTGACGATTTATTAGATGCTCCGTATTTTACGCGGCCTTATGAAATAGATGGACTAAAAGTTCCAGAAGTTTTATTATCAGGAAATCATCAGTTAATTGCTGATTGGAAAGAGAATGAAAAGGTCAAAATTACTAAAAAAAGAAGACCTGATTTATATAAAAGGTATAAGAAAAAATGAACACAACTTTAAAACAAGATATTCCAAACTTTAAACCTGGAGATGTTATTTCAATTAGCGTGAATGTTCGCGAAGGTCAAAAAGTTCGTCAGCAACTATTTAAAGGAACCGTTATTGCTAGAAAAGGATCAGGTATAAGTGAAACTATCACTGTTAGAAAAATTTCTAATGGTGTTGGAGTAGAAAGAATTTTTCCTATTCATTCTCCATCTATTGCTTCAATCACTGTCGATCGTGTAAATAAAGTTAGAAGAGCTAAGCTTTATTACTTGAGAGGCTTATCAGGAAAAGCGGCTAGATTGACTGAAAAGAAATAATTTTTGATTAAAAATTTAAAGTTTCTAACTGTTCTTAGCTTATCTCATTCTTTAGTTCATGCAAGCATGATGCTTATTCCAAGTTTGTATATTTTTTTAATTAAAGATTTCAATGTTACTGCTTCATTTTTAGGGCTTATTTTTAGTGTTGTTTCACTTTTTTTTGGAATTGGATCTTTACCTATATCTTTTCTTTATAATAAACTTGGAGCGAGAAAACTTTTATTAATTTCTCAATTAGGCATTGCTTTATCCTGTATTCTCATTTTTTTTACTAATAAGCTAATACCTTTTATTTTACTTAGTTCGCTTCTAGGATTGTTTTCAAGCGTTCATCATCCAATTGCATTAACCTTGATATCGGAAAAGTTTAATAATAATATCTCAAAGGCAAATGCTTTTCATGGAGTTTTTGGTTCTTTAGGAGTTTCATTAGGTCCATATATAGCATATCTTTCAACTCAAAATTATGACAATTGGCACATAGCGTTTTTTGTAGTAGGAACAATGAGTTTATTTTTATCAATTTCAACCTATTTTTACATTCCCAAAAATCAGCAAATATCTCAAAGATATAATTTCAAAAATTTTTTCTTAGGCTTTCAGCGAAAAAAACTATTAATCTTTTTTCCATTGTCTCTTTTAATTGGATTCAACTTCACAGCTTTTAATACATTTATTCCTTCTGTTTTTAATATTGAATTTGGTGAAGAAGCTAATTTATTAATATCCGTAATAATGATAATTGGTATATTTGGTCAGATTTTAGCTGGTATATTAGGTGATATATATTCAAGATTTAAAGTTCTAGGTTTTGTTGCATTGATTTTATTTCCATTATTCATATCAATCGCTTATTTGGAATCTTTATCTCTAGTAATAATTTCAATTATACTTGCAATTGGAATGTATTCAATTCAACCATTATTAAATTCTATAATAAAAGATATTACAGTACCTGAGATTAGATCAATTATTTATGGAGCAAATTTCTTTTTGATGTTTGGTGTTAGCGGTATCGCTTCATTTGCTGGGGGTTTTATCGCTGACACAATAAGTTATAAATTTATTTTTCCTATCTTTTCAATTTTTTTTCCAATTTGTATATTGCTTATACTAAATCTTAATAAAATTAATAAAAGTAATTTTTAGAAAATGTTTATAAGTATGACAGGTCACGGAAATTCAACTTTTGAAGATAAAAATTTATCAGTTGGAGTTGAGATTAAATCTTTGAATTCTCGTTTTTTTGATTTGAATCTAAAATGTTATCTATTATCAGCTCAGCTTGAGGATAAAATAAGAAGTTATGTTCAAAAAAAACTAGTTAGAGGATCAGTAAGTCTTAATATAAACATTGAAAACTTTGAATCATTTGATATAAACTCAAAATATTTACAAAATATAATTGCTTCCTATAAGGAAATAGAAAAAAAGTATGATATTGAGCTTAGTTACTCTTCTATTTTAAGCTTAAATCAGTTTAACAAGTCAAAAGTTCTCTCTAAAAATGTAGAACAAAAAATATTTAAATGTGTCAAAGAGGCAGTTGATATTTTAAATAATATGAGAAAGAAAGAAGGAGAAAATATTTTAATAAACTTTTGCAAATACTTAAATAACTGTAATAAAAATATTACAAAAATCGATCAAATATTTAATAAGGAGTTTTTAAGAAATTCTAAAAAAAATGATTTTGTTAAAGCTACCGAACAAAATGAAGATCATCTTAAAGATGATATACAAGAAGAAATTGATCGACTTAAAAGTCATGTTATTATGATAAATCAATCTATAGAATCGAAAGAGTTTTCTGGTAAAAGAATTAGTTTTATATTACAGGAAGTATTGAGAGAGTCAAATACTATTCTTGCAAAATTTCAAAAAAAGAATGTATTGAAGTACAGTATAGATTTAAAGGTTCAAACTGAAAAATTAAGAGAACAGATAAGTAATATTCTATGAAAAACTTTATTGTAATATCAGGTTCTTCAGGATCTGGAAAAACTACTTTAATCGAATTATTATCAAGAGATTTAAATATTAGTATCTCAGTTTCATCTACTACTAGAGCAAAAAGAGAATACGAAGTTGATGGAGTACATTATAATTTTATTACTAAAAATGAATTTGATGATTTGATTACTAAAAATGAATTTTTAGAATATGAAAATGTCCATGGAGATTGGTATGGTACTCCCAAAAAAGGCCTGCAGGACTATATAGACTCCAATTTGCAGCTATTTCTTGAATTAGATGTCAGGGGTGCAATTAGTCTTATGAAATTTTATCCTAAAAATACAACTTCGATTTTCTTATCACCGCCAAATATTGAAGAATTAAGAAGTAGATTAATTAAAAGGTCTACTGAAACCTCTGAGCAAATTGAAACTAGATTAGGAAGATTTCAAGTTGAGGACAACTTAAAAAAAGAATTTGACTATAATTTAATAAATGATAATTTTGAAACCACTTTTGAAGTGATTAAAAAAATAGTTTTAAACTGTAAATTAGGAGAGTAATATGTCTACAGAATCTGTTTCATTTAAAAAGCTTTTAGAAAAGACTGATGATGTTTATGAATCAGTTGTTGTTACATCAAAAAGAGCAAAACAAATTCTTCAAGATCGCTTAGTCAAGCAAATGATTACAGAGAATGAAGAAGAAATAGACGAGAATATCTTCTCCGAACCAAAAAGAGAAATAGTTGACTTCAGTAAAGAAAAAAAAGTAACATCGATTGCTTTAGATGAGTTTTTAAATGGTAAAGTAGATTGGACAAAATCTGAAGAAACTGTTGAGTAAAACTCTTCAAAAGAAGTCTTCTTATTTAAATCAAAACTCCGAACTTTTTGGTAATGAAATTATTATCGATTTAGATAAATCTTTTTCAGGGGATTTATCATCTTTTCAAAGTCAGATATGTAAATGTCGAAACTGTCCTTTAGGTCATACCAGGACTAATTTTGTATTTGGTGAAGGTGATCCTAATGCAGAACTTTTAATTATAGGTGAAGCCCCGGGAGAGAAAGAAGATCTTGAAGGAAGACCATTTGTTGGACGATCTGGAAAACTATTAGATAAAATTTTGTTAGCAATCAATCGCAACAGGCAAAAGGGAACCTATATCTGCAATATTATCAAATGTAGACCTCCTTCAAATAGAAATCCAAACAGAGAAGAAATCAATCAGTGTTTACCTTACTTAAAACATCAGATTAATTTAGTTAAACCTAAATTAATCGTCGTTTTGGGGTTAGTTGCAGCAAAAAATTTATTAAACATAGAATCTTCTTTGAAAGATTTAAGAGGAAAAATTCATTCTTTTCATGATTTCCCTCTTATAGTTACATATCATCCAGCTTTTTTACTAAGAAGTCCAGGTTTTAAAAAAGAGGCATGGATAGACTTCCAAATAATTAGAGATTTTTTAAAAGATTAGCTTTCACAAAAATTTTTTCATTATTAAAGTATAAAAAGGGAATATTTTAACTGTTGATATGTTGTGGATAAATAATGGCTGAAAAAGAAAATAAATTACCAAATATTAACTTACAACCTCAAGCAATTGAGGCTGAAGAGGCTGTATTGGGGTCAATGATGATTGATGAGGATGCAGCATATAAAGCAATATCAATTTTAAAAAAAAGTCATTATTTCTATAAAGATTCTCATAAAAATATCTTTGATGCAATGCTTGCTTTATCCTCAAAGAATTTACCAATAGACACTGTCTCTGTTTCTGATGAATTAAAGAAAATGAAAAAGCTTACTGCTGTCGGCGGATTATTTTATTTATCTGGATTAGTTGATAAAGTTCCTACTGCTGCAAGGGTAGAGACTTATGCTGAAATTGTTAAAGAAAAGGGTATTCTTAGGGACCTTATAACTGCATCTCATTATATTTCCAGACAAGCGTTAGATGCAGGAGAAAATGTTAATACTATACTAGATCATGCTGAACAATCAATTTTTAATTTAACTGAAGAGAAGGATTCAAAAATTTATGAGCATATAGATCCTATTCTTCAAAAAACAATAAAACGTATAGAGGATATAGCAGCAAATCCAAATTCTGTAATTGGAGTTCCGTCTGGAATAATAGATTTAGATAAAGTCACAGCAGGATTTCAAAGAAGTGATTTAATTATTATTGCTGGAAGACCTTCAATGGGGAAAACAGCTCTAGCTCTTACAATAGCAAGAAATGCAGCTATTGAAAATAATTCTGCAACTGCAATATTTAGTTTAGAAATGTCTAGCGATCAATTAGGTCAAAGATTGCTTTCATCTGAAGCAAAAATTGATAATAGTCAAGTAAGAAGCGGACAATTAGCCGCTAATAAATGGAAAAATATTTCCTTGGCATCCGGTAAACTTGCAGCAGCTCCATTATTTATTGATGACACTCCCGCTTTGACTGTTTTAGATTTAAGATCAAGGGCAAGAAGACTTAAAAGAGAAAAAAATATTGAACTTATTATTGTGGACTATCTTCAATTAATGCAGGGTGATAAAAGTGAAAATAGACAGCAAGAAATTTCTTACATTACTCAACAACTTAAAGCGCTTGCAAAAGAATTAGATATTCCAATTATAGCGCTATCGCAGTTGTCAAGAGCTGTAGAATCTAGAACTGATAAAAGACCACAATTATCAGATCTTAGAGAAAGTGGAGCCATTGAACAGGATGCAGATGTAGTAATTTTCCTCTACAGACCTTATCAATATGATCCTGAAAATGAATCTGAAAAAGGTTTAGCATATTTAATTGTTGCTAAGCAAAGAAATGGTCCAACAAAAACTGTTAGAGCTACTTTCATTGATACTTTTGCAAGATTTGAGAATTATACTGAATTTTTTGAGAGTGCTTCGTAACATTATAAATGTTACAGAATTACTCATATTCTCAAAAAGAGTTAGATTTAATTAACAAGAAAAAAAATAATCTACTATCACGTTTTCATTCAAAAGAATCAGTAAATAAGATTACAAAAGCCTTAGAATTTTCAGTTAAAATGCATGCTGGACAATTCAGAAAATCTGGTTCTCCTTATGTGGTCCACTGCATTGATGTTGCTAATACACTAGTTGATTGGAAAATGGATCATGTTTCAATAATTAGTGCATTATTACATGATGTTGTTGAAGACACTAAAGTAACATTAGAAGATATAAATAAAGAGTTTGGTTCAGAAGTTGCATTACTTGTCGATGGAGTCACTAAAATTGATCATATCCAATTTAAATCAAGTGAACATAAGCAAGTTGAAAATTTCACAAAACTATTTCTTTCTCTAGCAAAAGATTTTAGGGTTATTATCATTAAATTTTCTGATCGTTTAAATAACATGGAAACCATTCAATTTATGTCTCCTCAAAAAAGAAAAGAAATTGCAAAAGAGACTATTGAAATTTTTGCTCCTCTTGCCCATAGACTTGGAATGGCAAAGGTAAAATGGAAATTGGAAGATTTATCATTAAAGTGTATCGATTATACTTCTTACAATAGTATCAGTAAAAAAATTGAAAAAAACTTAAAGAAAACTGATAAAATTTTATCTCAAACTATTGATCCAATTCGAAAAGAACTCAAAAAATATCAAATAGAAAGTGAAATATTTGGAAGATATAAATCAATTTCTTCTATTCATCGAAAAATGGTCGAAAGAGGAAAAAAATTTGACGAAATTTACGATTTATATGCTGTTAGAATTATTGTTGATAAAATTGAGAACTGTTATTTAGCCTTAGGTGTAATTCATAGTATATATCCACCCATACAAGAAAGATTTAAAGATTTTATCGCAACTCCTAAAACAAATGGATATCAATCCATTCATACAACTGTTGTTTCCTATGAAAATAAGCTTACTGAAATCCAGATTAGAACAAAGGAAATGGATGAGTCAGCTGAAGTTGGAGTAGCAGCTCATTGGCTTTATAAAAAATCCGGATCAATTGATAGTCTTGATTCTCAGGTTCCTTGGATAAGAGACTTAATTACTATGCTTACTACAGATGATTCTAATGAACCTGAAGACATGATGGATTTACTCAAAATAGATATGTTTGAGGATGAAATCTATGTTTTTACCCCTAATGGAGACTTAATCAAACTTCCGATTAATGCAACCCCTTTAGATTTTGCTTTTGCGATTCATTCAGAGTTAGGATTTTCGACAATCAGAGCAAAAGTAAATGATAAACTTGTACCATTATCATACAAGTTGAAAAGTGGAGATTTTGTTCACATTGAGAGGAGTAAGAGTCAGAAGCCAAGTAGTGGGTGGCTCAACTTTGTAAAAACATCTAAAGCCAAGCATGCCATTGGAAAGTATTTAAGAAAACAGG
>JAFMFP010000008.1 GCA_017856055.1 Fidelibacterota bacterium
AGTTTATCAAGATAAAAAATGTTTAATCATCGATCCTGGTCTTGGATTTCAACTTTTCAAACAATTTATTGAAATGGAGCAATTAACTCCAGTAGCAGTTCTTTGCACTCATGCCCATTTTGATCATGTTGCAGGAGTGAGTGAATGTTTAAATGAATACAAAGTTCCCTTTTATTTATCAGAAAAAAGTAAACCTGTGATAGATAATTTTGAATTAATGTCAAACTATTGGGGAATAAATTCTGTTAAACCTGTAGTAACTAATTGGATTAGTTCAGATACAAATAAATTAATGATTGATAATTTTGATATTCAAATATTTCATAATTCAGGCCATTCTCCTGGATGTGTAAGTTATATTATTAATAATTTAATTTTTTGTGGTGATTTAATTTTTAAGGGTTCTATTGGAAGAACCGATTTGCCTGGAAGTAATCCAGGGGAAATGGAATCATCATTGCGATTATTCAAAAAAACTTTCAGTGATTTAAATTATAAACTTTTAAGTGGACATGGAGATGAATCATCAACATTTGAGGAGTTCAAAACTAATCCTTATTTAAATGTCATTTAAAAATAAAATTTTAAAGAATCTTAGCGACTTTAATATTGATTGCAGTTCAAAGATTTTAGTTGCCGTTTCAGGAGGAATCGATTCCTTGTGTTTAGCTCATTTTTTACATGGTCAAAATTATAATATTTCAATTTGCCATATTAATCATAAATACCATGATTCAGCTGATGAAATGGAAAAGTTAGTTGAAAATTTTTGCAGCCAATACTCGATCCCCTTTTTCACTAGCTCTATAAATAGCAAACAAATTGATTCTAATATTGAATCCATTTTTAGAAAAAAAAGATATGATATTCTCTATTCAATAGCCGATGAGCAAGACTTTGAATATATTTTTACTGGGCATCACTACGATGACCAAATTGAGACGCTTATATTTCGATTTTTCAATTCTTCAGGACTAAATAATCTTTTTGGATTAAAAAAACAATTCAGAAAAGTACTTAGACCAATGCTAAATATTTATAAAAAAGAAATAATAAATTATGCGAGAAATAATAACATAAGTTATATTGACGATCCTACTAATCTTAATCTCAAATTTTCAAGAAATTTTATCCGAAACGTTATTATAAAAAATTTCAATAAAATCTCACCTAATCTTTATATCCCTTTTGAAAATTTTGAGAAAAGAATTCGCGAATCAAACGAAGTAATTAAATATACTACAGATTATTTTTTACAGAAAAATAACTTATCTAAAAATAGGGAAATTTTAAAATTCTGTAAAAAATCATTTTTTAATCTTCCTATTTTAATTCAACTAAACATCGTCAATCGAATCATAAATTCAAAAGAAGACACTTTTTTAACAAAAAATGATTTTTCTGAATTAAAAAGTTTTTTCAAAAAAAGAATCACTGGCTCTGAATATAAAATTATGGATTATAAAATTTTAATCGATTTTGAAAATATTTTTATTATTGATCCTGCATTTAAAATGAAAGAACAATATTATATAGTTAAAAAAGGAGAAAAAGTTGAAAATAATTCTTTTTCATTTCATTGGAAAATAACTGAAATCAAAAATATCAATTTCTCAAAAGATATTGAGCTTATTGATGGAAAATTTATAGATGAAACTTTAATAATTAGGTCACCCAGAAAATCTGATCAGTTTTTACCGTTAGGTTCAAAAAATTATAAAAGTATTGAGCAGTTCCAAAAGGACAACAAAATATCTTTTGATATTAAAAATAATTCTCTTGTTATTTGTAATAAAGATCGAATTGTTTGTTTAGCTGGACAAAGAATTGACGATTCGTTTAAGATTACAGATTCATCTAAAAGAGCTGTTATGTTATCCTATATGATGAAATAGTTTTTTTAATTGTCTTTTTTATTAAATTCTCAGCCATGGCAAAATCAAAAAAACCAATACCAAAAAAAGTTCAGCAGGCAAAACAATCAAAATCTTCCAATAGTGGATTAATATGGTTGTTAGTTATTTTATTTGTTATGCTATCTTTATCTTTGTTGCCTAACGAGCAAAATTCTGAAATTGAGATTACGTATAATGACTATAAAAAGTTATTATCTGAAAATTTAATTAAGGAAGCATCTATTGAGAGCGATAATTCTTTCCATGGAAAATTAGATTCCCCTATAACTCTGACTAACAAAGATGGAGCTAAATTTGACGACCGAAAGAACTTTGTTGTTTATCTTCCGAGCGATTATTCTGATCAACTTGAAATCTGGGATCAAAATGGTATTGTTTACAATTTTGAAGGTGAGAAAATCGACTGGACAAGTTGGTTGCTTGGTTTTGCTCCGTGGCTTTTATTAATTGCTTTTTGGATTTTTATGATTCGAAGAATGCAAGGGGCAAATAGTGGAATGAATAATGTTTTTTCATTTGGAAAAAGCAAAGCTAAAATGTTTTCGGGTTCTAATAAGAAAGTCAAATTTACAGATGTTGCAGGTTGTACTGAGGCTAAAGAAGAATTACAAGAAGTTGTTAGTTTTTTAAAAAACCCAAGACAATTTCAAAAATTAGGAGGAAAAATTCCTAGAGGAGTATTATTAGTCGGCCCCCCTGGAACTGGAAAAACTTTACTAGCTAGAGCTGTTGCTGGTGAATCGAATGTACCTTTTTTTAGTATTAGTGGTGCCGATTTTGTTGAAATGTTTGTAGGAGTTGGCGCATCAAGAGTTCGTGATTTATTTTCACAAGCTCAAGAAAATTCACCTTCTATAGTTTTCATTGATGAACTGGATGCAGTTGGGAGACAAAGAGGAGCTGGTTTGGGTGGTGGTCATGATGAGAGAGAGCAAACTTTAAACCAATTACTTGTAGAGCTAGATGGATTTAATAACGAATCAAATATTATCGTTATGGGCGCTACAAATAGACCTGATGTCCTGGATTCAGCGCTACTACGCCCTGGAAGATTTGATAGACAAATTGTCGTTGATGTACCGGATATTAATGGAAGGCATGAAATTCTTAAAATTCACACTCAAAAAGTTAAAATTAATTCCAAAACAGTGAAATTACTTGATATTGCAAGAGGGACTCCTGGGATGGTTGGAGCAGATTTAGCAAATTTAGTTAATGAAGCTGCTCTTCTTGCTTCAAGAAAGAAGAAATTATCTATAGACAATGAAGATTTTGAGGAAGCGAAAGATAAAGTAATCATGGGTGTTCAAAGAAAAAGTATGGTCTTGTCTGATCATGAGAAAAAAATTACAGCTTATCATGAAGCTGGACATGCTATCGTAGCTATTTATTCTCCTGAGGCTGATCCAGTACATAAAGTTACAATTATTCCGAGGGGTAGAGCATTAGGTGTTACAATGCAACTTCCTATTGATGATAAACATGGATATTCCAAAACCTATATACTAAGTAGATTGGCTGTTATGATGGGGGGTAGAGCTGCGGAGAATATAGTTCTTAAAGAAATGACTACTGGAGCTTCAAATGATATTGAAAGAGCTACAATGATTGCTCGAAAAATGGTTTGCGAGTGGGGAATGAGTGATGTTATGGGCCCAATGTCTTTTGGCAAGAGAAATGAAGAAGTTTTTCTTGGAAGAGATTTTCATTCATCTAGAGATTACAGCGAAGAAACAGCAAAAAAAATTGATGATGAGGTTTTAAAGATTATTCACAATGCTCAAAACACAGCAACTAAAATTCTCAAAAAGCATATTAAGCTTTTACATTTAATGGCTGATAAATTGCTTAAAAAAGAGACTATCGATGAAAAAGATATCAAATTGTTGACTGAATCTTATCAATCATCATAGTCTTGTGAATATTGCTCAATTTTCTTCTTGGTTAGATTCTTCAAATAAACGCCCTTTGATTATGGGTATATTAAATGTTACACCTGATTCATTTTCGGATGGTGGAAAATTTATTAGTTTACGTACAGGCTATAATCACGCGATAAAAATGATTGAAGAGGGAGCGGATATTATTGATATTGGCGGAGAATCTACTAGGCCATTTTCTAATCCGGTTTCAGTTCAGGAAGAACTGGATAGAATTCTTCCAATTCTAATAAAAATTCGATCTAAATCAGATATCACAATTTCTATTGATACAACTAAAGCAAAAGTTGCTAAAGAAGCTTTACTGAATGGAGCAAATATTATTAATGATATAAGTGGATTTTCATTTGATAATCAAATGATTAATGTAGCCCAACAGTTCAACTGTCCAATAGTTTTAATGCATATTAAGGGAGATCCAAAAACCATGCAAATTAATCCATCTTATGAAAATGTTGTGAATGAAATCAAAGATTATTTTGTTTCAAAAATTAATTTTTTAAAACAATCTGGAATTACTAAAAATAATATAATTCTTGATCCGGGAATTGGTTTTGGGAAATCTGTAAAAGATAATTTTAAAATATTATCTAATATAAATGAATTTGTAGAAATGAAATATCCAATACTTATCGGAGCTTCGAGAAAATCATTTATTGGTAAGACTTTAGATACCGATGTTCAAAATAGACTTGAAGGATCCTTAGCAGCTAATTTATTTGCTCTACAAAATGGGTGCCACATTTTTAGAGTTCATGACGTGATGCAAACAAAAAGAGCATTTACTATTCATAATAAAATTTTAATATCTAAAGAATAAATAATTAAATTATTAGATGAACTTATTTGAAATTGGATTTTTAAAGTTATCTCTTACAGATTTAATTGATATTCTTCTAATATCTGCTATTTTTTTATATTCTTATTCTTACTTTAAAGGAACTCGAGGTGGCCAGATGCTTCTCGGATTGCTGATTTTATTTTTTGCAGGATTTGTTGTCAATATTTTGGGATTTAAAGCAACATCTTGGCTATTAAATCTTTTTCAAACTGTTTGGGTAGTAGTTTTTGTAATCTTATTTCAACCAGAGATACGAAGACTATTGACGGCTGTTGGTCAAAATAAATTAGTTAGAAGGCTTTTTCAAATTGAGCGAAGTTCGATTCGCGAAGATATTATAATTAGTATCAATGAAATTAAAAAAAATAAATGGGGAGCATTGCTTGTATTAGAAAGAGAAAATTCACTTCGTTCTATTTCATCTGATGGAGTTAGGATGAATTCATTAGTAAGTGCAGAGTTAATAGTTTCAATTTTTAACCCCACTTCTCCTTTGCATGATGGTGCGGTAGTAATTAAAAATAATATCATTGAATCTGCCTCTTGTATACTTCCTTTATCTGATACTAAAAGTCTTAATGCAGAAATGGGGACTCGACATAGAGCAGCTATCGGAATATCAGAAGAAAGTGATGCAATTGCAGTGGTTATTTCTGAAGAAAACGGAAAAATATCTGTTGCTGAGAATGGTTTATTTATAAGTTCTGACCTTTCATTGGATGAATTAAGAAGTTTATTAAAAGAAAAAATGAATGAGGGGCACGATGAATAATAATTATAATAATTTAAAAAATAAAATTTTAGACTTAATGAATCGTGCTGATTTTATGACTTTATCAACATCGGTATTTAGTCACCCATCTGCTGCCAATGTATATTTTGCCAATGATGGTTTAGATATTTATTTCTTTACCTTCAATCCAACTAGAAAAGCAGTTCAAATTAATTTTAATCCTAAGGTTCAGATAGTTATAAGACCTGATGGTGAAGATGGTATTAAAGAACTTCAACTTGATGGTTACGCTAAAAAAATTGTTAATCCTGAGGAAAAAGAAAAAGCCAAAGATATGATTTTAAAGGTCACAACAGCTTTTGAGGAATATATGAATGATCAATTTTTGATTGATAATGATGTAGTAGGGTATTATAAAGTTTCTCCAACTTTAGTTAAATATGTTGATTTTTATGCTGAAAAACAGTTTGAATGGCTTGAGATTCCTGAAAACAATCTTTCAATGTTTTCTGAATTGAAATCAAAAATTTTAAATGGTCTCAAATATTGGATTACAATTATCAGAGCACCATTTTTGACTGCTACAATAGTCCCAGTAATTTTAGGTTCTGTTATTGGTTTTTCAGAGACAGGAATTTTCAATTGGAGCTTGTTCTGGCCAGTTTTGCTGGGTGCAACTTTTGCTCATATTGGTACTAACACAATTAATGACTATTTTGATCATTTATCAAGGAATGATGAAAATAATAAACTATTTAGCCCGTTTAATGGTGGATCACGAGCAATTCAGTCTGGCCTTATATCTCCTTTAACATTAAAGATATTTAGCTATTTTTGTTTCGCTTTAACTATTTTTTTTGGTTGTGATTTAAACAATAAATTATATGGTGATTTTTTTGCAACTTCTCCGCTGATGATTATAGGAATTGCAGGAATTCTTTTAGGTATCTTGTATACTGGATATTTAAGGTTAGCCTATAATGGTTTGGGAGATATAGCTGTTTTTTTAGGTTTTGGACCCTTGATGGTTCTGGGTTCAAACCTGGTACAAAATCCGAATTCAGACCTTCTAGTCAGTTTGGTTTTTTCAATTCCTGTAGGAATTCTTATTGCTTTAGTTTTATTTATTAATTGTTTCCAAGATTACAATGCTGATAAAAGTGTAAATAAGAATAGCTGGGTTGTAAGATTGGCTGGCCCTAACTCTAAAGCTAATTATAGAAAACCTTTTAAGGTTTGGAGAATTGCAATGATTATCGCTTTTCTCATAATTGGGATTGCATCTGCTTTTTTTAATCCCCTAGCATCGATTGCGCTTTTACCCATATTCCTTTTCCATTTTGCTAATAAAAAAGGTTTAAGTTGGCTATTGGAGTGGGAAAAAGATAATGCTGATTTACAGAAACTTCCATATGAGTTACTTATTGTTAACGTTTCTACTATTGGAATTCATTTTCTTACTGGTCTCTTGCTTAGTTTAGGATTTATCATTAGAAGTTTATGGATTTAAATGAACAATACAATTCCCTGGTTGATAAATTTTCTCAACTAAGGGGGTATCTTTGATTTAGATACACTGAAAGATACAATTAATTCATTAAAAAGTGAGATTTCTGATCCTGCACTTTGGGATAATAATTCTAAAACATCTTCAATTCTTAAGAAAATCTCCTTTTTTGAAAAAGATTTACAGTTTAAGCAACAACTAAGTGATCAATTTAAAGATTTGGAAGTCTTATTCGATTTTTATTCTAAAGATGAAATCTCTGAAAAGGAATTTGATTCGGAGCTTAATAATTTTGCTAAGCTAATCGAGAAATTTGAATTTAATCTTCTTCTTAATGGAAAACATGATTTGAACAATGCAATAGTTTCTATTCATCCAGGAGCGGGAGGTACAGAAAGCCAAGATTGGGCTTTAATGCTCTACAGAATGTATACTATGTGGATTGAATCGAAAGGTTTCTCTTTTAATTCAATAGATTTTCAAAATGGGGATGAGGCAGGAATAAAAGATTGTACTTTTGAGGTTGAGGGTGAATATGCTTATGGTCTTCTTCAATCAGAGATTGGGATACATAGATTAGTAAGAATTTCACCATTTGATTCTAATAGTAGAAGACACACATCTTTTGCATCAATTTCTGTTGTACCCTCTATTGATGACGAAATCGAGATTGAAATAGATCAAAAAGATTTAAGAATTGATACTTTCAGATCAAGTGGTGCAGGTGGTCAGCATGTTAATAAGACTGATTCAGCAATTAGAATTACTCATTTACCAACCGGTATTATTGCTCAATGCCAAACGCAACGATCTCAACATAAGAATAAAGAGCAAGCATTAAAGGTACTTAAATCTAGACTATATCAAGTCGAATTAGAAAAAAAAATTGAAAAAGAAAAAAATATTGAGGGAGAAAAAAAAGATATTGCATGGGGTAATCAAATTCGATCTTATGTTTTTCATCCGTATAGTCTTGTTAAAGATCATCGAACTAAATTTGAGTCAGGTAATATAAAATCTGTAATGGATGGAAACTTAGATGATTTTATTTATAGTTATTTGTTAGAAAAAATGGGAAAAAATAAATAATATTTAAGATGGAAAATAAAAGTTTAAATCAGATTATAGCTGCAAGAAAAGAAAAAATTCAAAAGATATTAGATTTAGGAATTAATCCCTATCCCTATAATTTCAAAGTTAAACATTCAACAGATTTCATTATCAAAAAGAATTCTGGCAAAAAAACTTCAATTGCTGGAAGAATTATGTCATTAAGAAGAATGGGTAAAGCTTCCTTTTTAAATTTGCAAGATATGAACGGAAAAGTTCAATTATTCATTTCCAGAGATGATGTTAATTCTAAAACATATGAATTATTTAAATTGCTTGATATTGGAGATTTCATCGGTGTTGCTGGTACAGTTTTCATTACAAAAACGAATATGCCAACATTAAAAATTGAGAAACTTGAATTACTATCAAAAAGTATTCGACCAATACCCGATGTTAAAGAGAAGGATGGTGAAAAATTTAACTTAGTTTCAGATAAAGAATTTAGATATCGTAAAAGATTTGTAGATCTAATTATCAATCCTGAAGTTAAAAATGATTTCATTAAGAGGGCAACCATCATTAATTCAATTAGAAATTTTTTAAATAAAAATAAATATATTGAAGTTGAAACACCTGTGCTTCAACCAGTCTATGGCGGTGCGAATGCAAAACCTTTTGTTACATATCATAATGCTCTAGATCAGCAATTTTATTTAAGAATCGCTACTGAGCTTTATCTCAAGCAATTAATTGTCGGTGGATTTGAAAGAGTTTATGAGATGTCTAAAGATTTTAGAAACGAAGGAGTAGATCGAAGTCATAATCCAGAATTTACGATGTTAGAATTTTATCAGGCATATGTTGATTATCATTATATGATGGATTTTGTTGAAAAAATGTTTAAAGAAATTGCCAAAGATTTAAAGATGAAAACAGTAGAAGTTGACAATATCAAAATTGATTTTTCTAAAAAGTTTCATCGAAAAACTATGGATGAATTAATGAAAGAGCATTTAAATGAAGATGTCGATCTTTCAAGCCAAAGTGGTTTATTCAATTTGTGTAAAAAATATAATTTAAAAGTTAAAAAATCTGATTCTATTGCCAAGTTAATTGATGAAATTATGAGAAGAAAAATTGAACCGCATTTGATTGAACCAACATACGTTATTAACCACCCAGTAGAGATTTCTCCATTAGCTAAAGTACATAGAGACGCTGATAAAAGTTTTACTGAACGATTTGAACTCTTCATTGGTGGAATGGAGTTTGCAAATGGTTTTTCTGAATTAAATGATCCAATTGATCAAAGAAATAGATTTGAAGACCAATCTTCAAAAAGAAACTCCGGTGATGAAGAAGCATTTCCAATTGATGAAAATTTTTTGGAAGCAATTGAAACAGGAATGCCACCTACAGCTGGAGTTGGAGTAGGTATAGATAGAATAGCGATGTTGTTTATTGGAACTAGATGGATTCGAGATTCAATTATTTTCCCTACACTTAAAACTCTCAAATGAGATTAATTCTTATTTTTTTACGAAAATCTCTTTTTTCTGAACATAGCGATTTGCTATTTAAAGCTACCAATTATATAATATTTTTTAGTTTAGCATTGGGAGTTGGATCTTTAAATATTGTTCTAAGTTCAATTAACGGATTTCAAAATGAGCTTGAAAAAAAATTAGCCCAGATTTCAGGATATTATATTATTAAGCATGAAGTCAAAGAATATTTTGAACCAGTTCAATTTGATTTGGAATATGATAATTATGTAGACCCTTTTTTTGAAGGCAAAATATTAATAAAATCAAAAAAGAATACTCAACCAGCGTTGATTCAAGGCTATAATAGTAACTCATTGTCAAAAATTCCTTTCCTTAAACAATCCTTTAATAAAATTGATTATGAAAATCGTATTATAATTGGAAGACAATTAGCTAATAATCTTAATCTCTCAATAGGTGATCAAGTTATTATTTCTGCTGCTCAAAATGAATTTCCTATAAACAGAGAATTTTTTATTGTTAGTGGAATCTACAATTCTGGTATAAATGAATTTGATGAGTTTTTAGTTTATTCTGATTTAAGAACTGTGCAAAAATTATTCTCAAAAGAGGATTATTTATCAGGATATACTATTTTTGAAAACAAATTTATTTCTGAGATTCCTTACGGATTATCATTAGTTTCTAATAAGCAGAAATATCAATCTCTTTTCGAGTGGTTGAATGCTCAGAAACTTCCAACAACTATCATTTTTGGCATGATTGCTTTAGTCGGTTTTTTTAATCTAATTGGTTCACTAAATATTCAAATTTTTCAGAAAAGGAAAATAATAGCTATTTTAAATTCTTTGGGCTTGTCAAAAAATAGATTAAAGTTAATTTTTCTTACTTATAGTTTAGTTATTACTTTCATTGGTGCTATTTTTGGAATTTTGCTATCAGGTTTATTTATTTTTTTGCAAAACAAATTCCATTTTCTGAAGATATCAGGAGATATTTATTTTTCGATAAAATATCTTCCTATGGAATTTAATTTTTTGACTTCAATTCTACTTGTGTTGGTTTCGTTAATAATAGCTTTCATTTTTACATATTTTTTAATCAGAAGACAATTATCTTTTAACTTAGCAAAAACTTTAAAACTATTATGAAATTAATTTTTTTAATAGCTAGGAGATTTTTATTTTCAAAAAAATCTGTTAACCTAACAAACACGATTTCATTTATTGGAATTTTGGTGGGATCTGCTTCTTTAATTCTTTCGATAAGTGTATTAAATGGTTTCCAAAATTTACTTTCAAATGAAATTTCAAAAGTATTTGGCAGTTATTCTGTTGATAATTTTGATATTTCATCAGATAAAAAAATCATTGAATATTTAGATCAAAACAATTTCTTATATTCTCAATCAAGATCCGAAAAAGTTTTCGTTGAATCTCAATCTTCTCAATACGTAGTAAACTTAAAGTCAGTTAATGAACAAAGCTTAACATCTTTTTATAATTTAGATATTATAGATAAAATTTCTTCCAATCATAATAATACTCTAATCATAGGTGATCAATTGGCTTTTCGATTAGGAGTAAACGTTGGAGACAAATTAAAGATTTTTAATCAACAAATATCAGTTTCTAATATAGTAATTCCCAATTATGAAGAATTTGTTATTACTGGAATTTTCTCAAACAAAGTTTTAAAAGCAAATTCGTCAATAATTTTTAAAATATTTAAAAATGAAATTCAGAATATCAATCATTTAGAAATTTTAGGAACTCTTGATGAAAATATTTTTCCAGAGAAGATTAATTCTTGGAAAGAAAAAAATAAGCAATTATTCGAAGCTACTCAATTAGAGAAACTAATAACTTTTCTATCATTACTACTGATTATTGTTATATCATCCTTTAGTTTAAGCGCTACAATTATTCAAATCATTTCCAATAAAATAAAATCTATTACAATATTACGCGTCTTAGGGCTAAGTAAAAGTAGATTCAGAAGAATATTTTTGCTTTATGGATATTTGATTTCAGTTTTATCTATCTTTTGTGGAATAGCTATTTCTTGCTTATTTATCTTTTTGCAAAATTCCTATGGTTTAATAAAAATTCAAAAGTCAATTTATTTTGTTGATATACTTCCTATGACAATTTCAATAAATGAAATTATTATCATTTTTTTAATTTCTTTAGTTTTGATCGGAATATTTATATTGCTTCCTGTTCAAAGTCTAAAGAGATTTAAAATTATAAACACTATACAAAATAACTAATGAAACTAGAATTACAAAAAATAGCAAAATCTTTTTCTGATGGAGAGAATCAATTAAATGTTCTGAATGGGATAGATTTGTCAATTAATAATGGAGATATTATCACAATAAAAGGACCATCTGGTTCGGGTAAATCTACTTTATTAAACATAATTGGTACTATTGATTTTGCAGATTCTGGGTCAATATTTTTTGACAATATAAAACTAAACAATAGTAATAATTTTGAAAAATTTAGGAATGAAAACCTTGGGTTTGTTTTTCAATTTCATCATCTAATTCCAGAGCTTTCTGTTGAAGAAAATGTTAAACTCCCGTTTTTAATAAGTGGTGAAAACGTTGATGAAAAGTACATTGATGATCTTTTTGTTTTTTTTGATTTAAATAAAAAAAGAAATTCTTTCCCCAATTATCTCTCTGGCGGTGAAAAGCAAAGAGTGGCTATTATGAGGTCCTTTGTTAAAAAACCATCTTTAATCTTAGCTGATGAACCAACAGGAAGTTTAGATGAGAAGCAAGTTATAAACACAATAGAGTTATTTAAAAAAATGAATTCTCAATATAAACAGACCCTAGTTATAGCAACTCATGACAATAGAGTATTTGATATTGGTACTAAAAAATTCTTATTAAACAATGGTGTTTTATCAAATATATGACACATTGTCATAAAAATGTACTTTATGACATAATATTTTATTTGGCATGAAAATTGCAACAATGTTTAAAAAAAATACACTTAAAATTTAGGAGATCTCATGGGCAAAATTATTGGTATAGATTTAGGAACAACAAATTCATGTGTTGCAGTTATGGAAGGTGGTGAGCCTACTGTTATAACAAGTACTGAAGGTGGAAGAACTACTCCATCTGTTATTGGTTTTACAAAAGACGGAGAAAGATTAGTAGGGGAACCAGCTAAAAGGCAAGCTGTTACTAACCCAAGTAACACAATTTATTCTATCAAAAGATTTATGGGTAGAACACCATCAGAAATTGAACAAGATATTAAAGAAGTCCCTTATAAAGTTTCTATTGAGAAATCTAAGATTCAAGTGGAGGTAGCAGGAAATAAATATTTACCTCAAGAAATTAGCGCTATGGTTCTTCAAAAAATGAAACAAATGGCTGAAAAGTATTTAGGGACCACTGTTACTGATGCTGTAATTACAGTCCCTGCATATTTTAACGACTCTCAAAGAAAAGCTACTAAAGATGCTGGTGCTATAGCTGGTTTAAATGTAAAAAGAATCATTAATGAACCAACAGCTGCATCCTTAGCTTATGGATTTGATAAGAAAAAGGACGAAAAAATAGCAGTTTTTGATTTGGGAGGAGGAACTTTTGACATCTCAATCCTTGACATTATGAATGATGAAGGGCAAAGTATAGAGGTTAATGCTACAAATGGAGATGGAAGACTTGGTGGTGATGACTTTGATCAGAAAATTGTAGATTGGTTGGCAGATGAATTCAAAAAGACTGAAGGGATTGATTTAAGAAAAGATCCTATGGCTTTACAAAGATTAAAAGAAGCTTCTGAGAATGCCAAGAAAGAATTATCATCCTCGAAACAAACCGAAATTAATCTTCCATTCATTACCGCTGATTCATCTGGACCGAAACATTTAAATATGACTCTAACGAGAGCAAATTTTGAAAATTTAGTTTCAGATCTTATTGATCGCGTTGTCAGTCCTTGTAAACAAGCTTTGAAAGATGCTAAGCTTACCCCATCTGATATTAAGGAAGTAATTTTAGTTGGTGGTTCAACGAGAATTCCAGCTATTCAAGAAAAAGTGAAAGAAATTTTTGGAAAAGAACCAAATCAAAGCGTTAATCCAGATGAGGTTGTTGCACTTGGAGCTGCAATTCAGGGTGGAGTATTATCTGGTGATGTAGATGATGTTTTATTGCTAGATGTAACCCCATTGACATTAGGAATTGAAACAATGGGTGGGATTGCTACTCCATTAATAGAAAAGAATACAACTATCCCTACTCAAAAGTCTCAAATATTTTCAACAGCAGCAGATAATCAACCAATGGTAGAAATTCATGTAGTTCAAGGAGAAAGACAACTAGCTAATGATAATAAAAGTTTAGGTCGTTTTCATTTGGATGGAATTCCTCCAGCACCAAGAGGTACCCCTCAAATTGAAGTATCTTTTGATTTAGATGCTGATGGTATTTTAAATGTAAAAGCTTCAGATAAAGCGACTGGAAAAGAACAGAGTATTCGAATTGAAGCTCAAAGCGGGTTATCTGATCAAGAAATTGAAAAAATGATTAATGATGCCAAGAAGCATGAAACTGAGGATAAAGCTCGAAAAGATGAAATTGACACCAAAAATCAGGCTGAACAATTAGTTTATCAAACTGAGAAACAAATGAAAGATCTTGAGGATAAATTATCAGATGATGATAAAGCAGAGTTAACCGAAAGTCTTGATAAATTAAAAAATGCAAATCAATCTTCAAATGTTGCTGATATCAAGACCGCTATGGATAATTTGAACTCTGTTTGGAATTCAAAAGCTTCATCTATGTATGATGCCTCTAAATCTTCTAATGAAAATCAACCGCAAAATGATTCCGGAGCTAAAAAAGAGAAAGATGATAAAAAAATAGAAGATGCTGATTTTGAAGTTGTTGATGAATAAATAGATTTATTAAATAGTTTCAAATTCTTAGTTTTATTTTGATGGGAAACATTTTTAATAAATTTTTAAAATCAATTTTTGCTATTTCAATAAGTGTAATTATTTTTTTTATTCTATCTCTTTTTACACTTTATATTTATTTAGGTAAAGGGTTAACTCTACCCATAGATCAATCAAACGAATATGTTAAGAAAAACCTAATTAAATATGGGATAAGTTTTAATCCTAGCTCAGAATTATTTCTTTCAACAAAGTTTAATGAGATTGAGATTTATCTTTCATTGAATAATTTCGTTCTTTCCAGAAACAAAACAGAAAGCATTAAAGCGGAGAAAGTAAACCTTTCTACACAATTTCCTTTACTGAGTTTTTATAGTCTTGCTCTTGACTATTTTTCAGAAAATAATTCTGAATTAAGATTCATTTTTCCTCTAAGCATCAACATTAATAATGCAATTATTGATATAGCATCTTTGCCAAATTCTAAAGAAAAGTTTGAGAGTGGAAAAACGAATGAAGAATTAATGAATGCCAAAGTAATTATTAAAAATAGTAAACTATTTGACAATAATTATTTCCTTGGAAATTTTGATGGTTCATTAATGCTGGATATATTTGAAAAAAATTCAAAAATCTCATCTTTTTCTATAAATATTAATTCTAGTGACACTTTTGATACATCGTATCTTTTAAGATTTTTTCCGGACGTGAAAAGATTGAGCTCAATGAATCAATTAGTACAGTATGATTTAAAAATTCAAGATTTAAACCTTTATGATAATCTGGATTCTAGAAAGATTAATGGAATAATCAATATAAAGAACTCAGAAATGGAGTTAGTTCAATTTCCTGCTCAACTTAAACCAGAAGTTATTAGGAACTTAAATATTAGCTTAAACATTAAAGATAATATTGGTTCTTTAAATTTAGTAGGAACTGTGACAAATCCTAAACAGAGAATTAAGTTACAAAAAGAAGCCAATTTACAAGTTTCAGGATTAATTGATTTAAAAGATTTAAAAAACCCTGAACTTGATTTATTTGTTAATGGTAGTGATATATATTTTGCTAAATTAGACAATGAAAATTTGAATGGAGTATCCGATTTAAAAATTTCAATTAAAGGTCAAGAAACTCTAAAATTAGATGGAGATATTAAAATCAAAAAAAGTAATGGATTTTTAACTCCATTAAAAGATACTAAACTTGATGTTACTCATCAATTAAGGAAAAAAAATGAATAATAATGATTTAAAAAATCTTAATAGAAAAATTGAAGATAAATCACAATTTATTAAAGAAATCAAAACCCAGATTTCTTCAGTAATTGTTGGACAAGATGATCTTATAAATAAAATTCTTATTTCAGTTGTTTCTAATGGTCACATTTTACTTGAAGGAGTTCCAGGTCTTGCTAAAACACTTACCATTAACACTTTTGCGAAACTTATTAATGCCGATTTCAAAAGAATACAGTTTACTCCAGATATGCTTCCTGCAGATTTGATAGGAACACTAATTTATAATCAAAAAACTGGGGAGTTTAACACAAAAAAAGGACCTATATTTTCAAACATTATACTTGCAGATGAAATAAATAGAGCACCTTCGAAGGTTCAAAGTGCTCTTTTAGAGTCAATGCAGGAAAAACAAGTCACAATTGGCGAGAACACTTATAAGCTTGAATTACCCTTTGTTGTATTGGCTACTCAGAACCCAATAGAACAGGAGGGAACTTACCCTTTGCCTGAGGCTCAAATTGATCGATTTATGATGAAATCAATTATTGATTATCCATCATATGATGATGAAAAAGAAATTATAAGAAGAGTAGCTAAAACTAATATAGATGAAAAAATTAAGCCGATAATTAAAACAAAACAAATTTTAGATTCTCAAGTACTAATTAATGATATCTTTATAGATTCCTCTATTGAGGATTATATTTTAAATTTAGTTTTTGCAACTCGAAATCCTGAAAAATTTAATCTTGGTCATCTCAAAGATTTGATAACGTTTGGAGGTTCTCCCCGAGCATCAATTAACATGGTTTTAGGTGCAAAAGCTAACGCTTTTATTAATGGAAGGGGCTTTGTAATTCCTGAAGACGTTCGCTATATTGCTCCAGATATTCTTAGACATAGAATTCTAGTTTCTTACGAAGCAGAAGCAGAAGATATTTCATCTGAAAATATTATAAATGAAATATTGAAAGAAATTCCAGTTCCATAATTATGTCTACAGAACTGATTAAAAAAGTTAAACAAATTGAAATTAGAACTAAGAACTTAGTTAATAATTTTTTTGGTGGAGACTATCATTCTAATTTTAAGGGAAGAGGAATGACATTTTCTGAGGTTAGAGAATATCAACATGGAGATGATGTTCGTTTTATTGATTGGAATGTCACTGCTCGATCTGAATTTCCATACATCAAAATTTTTGAAGAGGAAAGAGAATTAACCGTTATTATAGCCATTGATGTTAGCAGTTCAGGTTTATTTGGTTCAAACGTTAAACTTAAGAAAGATTTATTTATAGAGATTTCAGCTACTCTTGGATTTTCGGCAATTAAGAATAATGATAAGGTCGGACTCCTTTTGTTTAGCGATAAAGTTGAAAAATTTATCCCTCCGAAAAAAGGTAAATTGCATATCCTAAGAATTATAACTGAACTACTCAATTTTGATTTTGAATCCACAAAGAGAAAAACCTCACTTAAAAATGGTTTAAATTTTTTGGGCAAAATTTCAAAGAAGAAAAATATCATTTTTCTACTCTCAGATTTTATGGACAGTAATTATTGGGATGGATTAAAGCTCTTGAATTATAATCACGATTTAATTCCTGTTCAGATTTTCGATGGATTTGAGAAAAAAATTCCAAACTTAGGGTTGATTGAAATTGAAGACCTTGAGAGCGAAAGATCATTATGGATTGATACTTCGAACAAAAAAAATAGGACTCAATTTGCAACTTATCTAAGGGAGAAATCAAATAAGTTTAGAGAACAATGTAGAAAAATTGGTATAAAGCCCATTCAAATTTCTACTGAAGAAGATTTTGTTAAATCTCTCAAGTTATTTTTTAAAAGAAGATAGAATAGGATGAGATTTTATTTATTATTATTTCTTCTGATATTAAGTAATTGTAGTCAATCAAATAATGTTATTCAAATTAAAACAGAGCTAAATTATTCTGATTTATTTATTGGTTCAGTTTTAGAACATAAAATTTCCTTAAAAGACATTGATTTATTTGAAGCTGATTCTATTTCAATTCAATGGAATGATATGGGTTTATGGTTGGCAGATTCTTCATCAGTTTTAATCGAATCTCAAATACAGCAAAATAAAAAAGAATATTTATTAACTCATCAAATTACTTTTTGGGATACAGGGAAATATAATATTCCTCCTGTAAATCTAAAGTTAATTAATGACTCTGACTCGCTTTTATTTCAATCTGATAGCTTTGCAGTTTTCATTGAGTCTTCAATCGATTCAACAATGCAAAAAATTAATCCGCTTCAGCCTCCAAAAGAAATCAATTTTCCATTAGAAAAAGTGAAAATCTATTATCTCCTCTTAATTTTTATTCTCATTGTTATGTTATTTTATTTTCTGAAATCTGAAAAATCTAAAAAGTTTTTTCAGAGAAATTTTTATAATCAATCACCTATTAGTGATGCAATTGATTCGTTAAATAATATAAAAATAGATATTCTTTCGAATGAAGAGTTCTATTTGGAATTATCAAATATTTTAAGAAAGTTCTTAGAGAATCATTTCTATTTAGTTTCTTTTGAAATGACTTCCGAGGATATACTTTCAATAATCAAAGATAATGATTTAAAGCACATTCTAACAAATATAGATCATGCAAGATTTGCTAAAAAGGATTTTAGCAGTGCCAAAAAAAAATCTGATTTAGAGTTGACAAAAAAAATCATAAGAAATCTTTTTAAAACTGTTCAAATAAATTAAGTTCCCATATGGCAACAACAGCAGATATAAAAAATGGATCAATAATCATTCATAAGGATTCAAGAATGAAAATTGTTGAGTTCCAACATGTTAAACCAGGCAAGGGCCCAGCTTTTGTAAGAACAAAACTAAAAGATATTCAAACTGGAAAAATTATTGATCATACATTTAATTCTGGAGCCAAGATTGAGTTTATTCGTGTGACTGCAGAGATATATCAATATTTATATAATGATGGGAAAAACTTCATTTTTATGGATAATCAAACATATAATCAGATTGAAGTATCTGATATATTAATGGGAGAAAGTTATCTTTATATTAAAGAAGGTGAGTCTATCGAATTAGTATTTGATGGATCAGAAATTATCAACATGAATTTACCACCTAAGGTTGTCTTAATGGTTTCAGAAACTGAACCTGGTTTAAAAGGTAACACTGCAACTAATGCAATGAAACCTGCAAAACTAGAAACAGGATTAGAAGTTCAAGTTCCCTTATTTATTAATGAAGGAGATTTAATTAAAATTGATACAAAGGATGGATCATATTCTGAGAGGGTTAAATCATAATATGTGGAAAGATAAGTTAAAAGAAATTATTTATTTGCTTGAACATAGTGATGTGAATGAAATTGAGGTGAATTTTTGGTTTAAAAAAATAAAAGTTACTAAAAATAGTACCCCTGTATATTCATCAAACCCGATCCAAGATTTATCCATTGTTCCAGAAGAAAAAGTACAAGAAAATTCTAATAATACTCAACAGCAAGTAGCATCTGATCAATCATTGATAACGATTACCTCTCCAATGCCTGGAACTTTTTATTCTTCACCAGATCCAGAATCCCCATCTTTTGTCAATGTAGGTTCAAAAGTTAAAGTAGGTGAAACACTTTGTATTGTCGAAGCGATGAAGATTATGAACGAAATTCAATCTGACATCAATGGAGAAATCGTAGAAATCTTTGTTCAAAATTCTCAACCAGTTGAGTACGATTCCCCTTTGTTTTCAATTAAAAAACTTAACTAATGTTTAAAAAAATTCTTATTGCTAATCGCGGAGAAATCGCGATCAGAATCATTAGAGCTTGCAAAGAAATGAATATAAAAACTGTTGCAGTATATTCAAAAGCAGATGAATTTTCTTTACATGTCAAATTTGCTGACGAAGCGATTTGTATAGGTGAGGGACCTTCTTTAGATAGTTACTTGAATATTCCTCGAATTATTGCTGCAGGAGAAATAACAAATGCCGATGCAATTCATCCTGGGTATGGTTTTTTAGCAGAAAATGCTCAATTTAGTAAAGTTTGTAAAGACAATGGATTTGTTTTTATTGGCCCTGAGTCAGAAGTCATAGAGTTGATGGGAAATAAAGTAAATGCCCGTTTTGCCGCTGAAAAAGCAAACGTTCCAATTATACCAGGAAGCGATAAGTTAAATGCAATTGAAGATTTACTTGAAATTGGTAAAAGAATTGAATATCCCTTGATGCTTAAAGCTTCTGCTGGAGGTGGAGGAAAAGGTATGAGAGTAGTAAAAAATGAAGAAGAATCAAAAAAATTTTTTAGTGTAATTAAAAATGAAGCTGAAAAAGCTTTTAATAACCCTGAAATATATGTTGAAAAATTTATTGAAAATGGCAGGCATATTGAAGTTCAAATCCTCGCTGACTCGCATGGTAATATAGTTCACTTCGGGGAGAGAGACTGTTCAGTCCAAAGAAATAATCAGAAACTGATTGAGGAGTGTCCTTCGAGCTTTGTGGACAATGATTTAAGAAAATCTTTGACCGATAGTGCAATTAACTTAGCTAAAGAAGTTAATTATGTTGGAGTTGGTACAATTGAATATTTAGTTGATGAGAACAAAAATTTTTATTTCATCGAAATGAATACTAGAATTCAAGTAGAACATACTGTTACTGAAATGGTCTATATGGTAGATTTAGTCAAAGAACAAATTGGAGTGCATTTTGGAAAGAAAATTTCCTATTCTCAATCCGATATCAAGATGAAAGGCCATTCTTTTGAATGCAGACTCAATGCAGAAGATCCAGATCATAATTTTATGCCTTCTCCCCTTAAAATTGAATCACTAAATTTTCCAGGAGGGATTGGAGTTCGAATCGATTCATATATTTATGCTGGGTATCAAATTCCTTCTTTTTATGATTCAATGATTGGTAAAATTATTATACATTCTTCAACCAGAGAGAAAGCCATTATTAAAATGATTAGAGCGCTTGAAGAAACTTTTGTCGAAGGACCCAAAACCACCTTACCTTTGTTACTCAAAATTTTTAGAAATAATCAATTTAAAACTGGCGATTTCAATATTAATTTTTTAAAGAACTTTCTAGAAGAAAATAAGGAGAAGTTAAATGAATCATCCAAATGATTTGAAGTATACTAAAGAACATGAGTGGGTCAAAATTCATAACAATTCTGTTACTGTGGGTATAACGGATTTTGCTCAAGGTGAGTTGGGAGATATTATTTTTATCGAACTCCCGAATGAAGGAGAATCTTTTGATGCAGGGGAAATTTTTGGTACGATTGAAGCTGTAAAAACTGTTTCAGATTTATATATGCCTGTATCTGGAAAAATTATAGAAGTCAATAATTCAATCAATGATAATCCGGAGTTTGTTAATGAAGATCCCTATGAAAAAGGATGGATGATAAAAATTGAACTTTCATCAGTTGACTCTTCATTGCTTCTTGACTCAGAATCATACCTTAATCTTATTCAATAATATGCTTCCGCACATTGATGCATTTAATAAAATTTTAAAACTTGAGAAAAATTTTTCAAAAAATACGATTTCGTCTTATTTATCTGACTTAAAATCATTTGAGAATTTTCTAGTTAAAAAAAATATTGATTTCAAAACTGCTTTTCAAGGCGATGATCTATTAAAAGAGTATTTTCGTTCATTATCTCAAGAAAACTTTTCATCTAGAACTGTCAAAAGAAAATATTCATCATTATCATCTTATTTTAATTTTTTAATGGAGAAAAAGAAGATTAAAAAAAATCCATTATCATCTGTTTTTACTCCAAAGCTTGAAAAAAAACTTCCATCCGTATTAACGTTAGATGAAATAAAATTAATTTTTAAAGCTTGTGAAGATCATGAGAATGAGTTGTTAGGATTAAGAGATAGATGCATGTTCGAACTTCTATATTCTGCTGGACTAAGAGTTACTGAAATTTGTGATTTAACTATGGACAATATTCTTTTTGATGAAAAATTAATCCGTTTTTTTGGCAAAGGAGATAAGGAAAGAATTATTCCATTAACTTACTATGCTTTAGAATGGTTGAATAAATATCTTTTTCAGACTAGAAAAATTTTATCTGAAAGAAAGTCATATAATAGTGATTATGTTTTTCTAAGTAATAATGGGAAAAAAATGACTCGAGCTGCTATTTGGCAGATAGTTAAAAAATATATTTATCAACTTAACATTAAAAAAAATGTATCTCCTCATACTTTTAGACATTCTTTTGCTACTCATCTAATTGATGGGGGAGCAAATTTAGTTGTGGTTCAACAATTACTAGGCCATTCTGATATTTCTACTACGGAAATTTATACTCATCTTTCTAGAGATTATATTGATTCAGAATATCTAAAAGCTTTTAAAAAAAATAGTAATTAATTTAGGATTATATGGGAATAATTAGTTTATCTTTACAGGAGCAAATAATTTTAATCCCAACCATTTTATTTGCTTTAACTTTTCATGAGTATGCTCACGCAAGGGTTGCATACCTTCTTGGTGACAGTACAGCCTATTATCAAAATAGGATGAATTTAAATCCTTTAAATCACATTGATCCATTTGGATTTCTTACTTTATATTTTTTAGGATTTGGATGGGCAAAACCAGTTCCTGTTTACGCTCGAAATCTAAAGAATAGTAGGAATGATATGCTATTAATCGCTATGGCTGGTCCGGCTTCAAATTTTCTGTTAGCTATTATTGGTGCTATAATTTTCAGATTGAATACATATATCTATATTAGTGATTTACTTTTTGATCCTTTAGTTAGATTTATTCAAATAAATATCTTATTAGCTATTTTTAATCTAATTCCTTTACACCCACTTGACGGTTCAAGGATTTTACCACAATTCATTAAGAATCCTCGAACACTTTATAAAATTGAACTATATGGTCCCAGAATTTTAATGGGTTTAATTATATTAAATCTTATCGGAATTCCTATATTAAGTGTCATTATTTTTTATCCATTGTCAGTTATATTCTTTTTCTTAACTGGGATTCCTCTATTTTGAAAATTTTTTCGATTTTTGGTCCTACAGCATCAGGCAAAACGAATCTATCTATTGAGTTAGCTAAAAAAATTAACGGGGAAATCATTGGGGTAGATTCAAGACAAATTTATAAACATATTGCAATTGGAACTGCTCAACCAGATCATCATCAATTATCGGAAGTGAAACACTATTTAATAGGAGAGTTAAACTTAGATCAAAAAATTTCTGCTGGAAAATATATGAATATGATAGATAAAGCGATATCAAACATAATTCATAAAAATAAAATTCCAATCCTTTGCGGTGGAACCGGTTTATATCTTAAAACTTTGAAGGATGGTATTTTTTCAGGAAGTAAAACAAATTTGTCAATTAGAAAAAATCTCGAGAAAAAATATGATTCAGGAAACATGGTCGAGATGCTAGAAGAACTAAAAAAAATAGATCCTACTTATGCAGAAAAGGTTCATGTCAATAACCGGCAGAGATTAATTAGAGCTTTGGAAGTTTTTAAAATCACAGGAAAACCAATTTCAGAAAACTTTCAATCAGAAAACAAGAAAAGTATTTACTCTGAAAATATTGAAACAGTTTTTTTAAAAAATTCTTTAATAAACTTAGAAAAAAGTATTTCTCAACGAATCGATTTAATGTTTGAAAATGGGATAGTAGAAGAAGTACTAAAAATCAAAGAAATGGATTTAGATATTAGTCATATAAAATATATTGGATATAAAGAAGTTTGTGATTTGATTGATAGAAGAATTTCATTAACTGAAGCGAAAGAAGTAATTTATTTTCGCACTAGACAGTATGCAAAAAGACAGCTAAAGTGGTTTAACAATCAACAATTTGATTACGTAATCGATCTTGAAATTGATAAACCTAATCGAATAGTTGAATTATTAGCTGGAAAAGCATAATTTTCTAAAACATTTAGGAGTATTAATGCTTAAAAGTAAGCATCTTATCGGAATTGAAAACTTTCCTACCAATGATTTAATCAAAATCATTGATACATCATTTTACTTCAAAAAAATACTTATCAGTGAAGAAAGAAAGACAGACTTACTAAAAGGTAAAACTTTAGTAAACATGTTTTTTGAAAACTCCACAAGAACAAAAATTAGTTTTACTTTAGCTCAAAAAAGACTTGGAGCTGATTCAATCAACTTTACTTCAAGTACTAGTAGCGTTAGTAAGGGTGAATCGTTAAAAGATACTATTTTAAATATAGCTTCAATGCAGATAGATGGAGCTGTTATTCGTCATAGTCATCCTGGAGCAGCTTTGAGATTAAGTGAATATATTGATGGATCTGTAATCAATGCTGGTGATGGTTCTCATGAACATCCTACTCAGGCAATTCTCGATATGGTTTCTTTAAAAGAAAAATTTGGTAGAATTGAGGGACTAAAAGTAGGGATAGTAGGAGATATTTTGAATAGTAGAGTTGCAAGAAGCAATATATTCGCTCTAAAAAAACTTGGTGCAGAAGTTATTGTTTGTGGACCATCAACGTTATTGCCATCAGAAGCAAAAAAATTAAATATTAACTTTTCTTATGATTTAGATGAGGTGCTGAATTGGTGCGATGCTATAATTGCCCTAAGAATTCAGATGGAAAGAATGCATTTTGGGAGACTTTCTTCAAAAAGAGAATATTATAGCAAATTTGGGCTATCTTTTGAGAGAATTAATAGAATAAAAAAAGATATAGTAATAATGCACCCTGGACCTATGAATCGAGGAGTTGAAATTGATAGTAAAGTAGCAGATTCTGAAAATGCTATCATACTAGATCAAGTATTGAATGGAGAAGCATCTCGAATGTCAATTCTATATTTATTATTGGGAGATAATCATTGAAATGATAGAAAGCAAAAATAGTAAACGGGTTTTACTCAAGAATGGTTTAATAATTGATCCATTTAATAATAAAGAATTCTTTTCAGATATCTTAATAAGAAATGGTAAAATAGATTCAATTAAAAAATCTATTAAGCCAGAAAAAGATTATGAAGTAATTGATTGTGAAGGTTTAGTTATTACTCATGGATTTTGTGATATCCATGTTCATTTCAGGGAACCGGGTAGAGAGGATAAGGAAAATCTTGAGTCCGGAAGTTATGCTGCTATTGCTGGGGGATTTACTCAAGTTTGTACTATGCCTAATACAAACCCCGTTATTGATTCTCCTGAAAGCATTTATTTTATTATAAGTAAGAGCAAAAATCTTCCAATTGATATCTTCCCTATAGGTGCAATTTCTAAGAATCAAGAAGGTGAAAAATTAACTGAAATGCTTTTAATGAAAGATAATGGAGCCATTGCTTTCAGCGATGATGGTAGCCCAATTCAGAATAGTCAATTTATGAGACTGGCACTAACCTATGCAAAAATGATTGATAGTCCTATTATAAATCATGCAGAAGATATCGCTTTAAGGAATGAAGGAGTAATGAATGCAGGTTCTAATTCCAATAATTTAGGTCTGAAAGGAAACCCAAATTCCGCTGAAGCGATTATGGTATATCGAGATTTATTATTGGCATCTCAATTAAAATCTAAGATACATATTCCACACGTCTCTACGAAGGAAAGTGTCAATCTTATTAAGAATTTTAAAAAAGGTAATGCACATATCAGCGCTGAAGTGACTCCTCATCACATTTATTTTGATGATTCTTCAATTAATTCTTCGAATTATAATACAAATTTAAAAGTTGCTCCCCCAATAAGATCAAAGAAAGACTGTAAAGCATTGATAGAAGGTTTAAAAAATGAAACCATTGATTGTATTGCAACTGACCATGCTCCACATACTATTGAAGAAAAAGAGACTACTTTCAATGATGCTGCTTTTGGTATGATTGGTTTAGAATCATGTTTTGCTGCTGTCAATAAAATTCTTGTTAAACAAAATAAAATGCCCCTTTTGTCATTAATTCAAAAACTATCTACAAATCCTAGAAAAATAATGGGGATTGAATCAGATTTATTTAAACAGGGGAGTAATGCTCAAATAACGATTTTTGACCCTGATATTAAATGGATATTCTCTCAAGATTCTGTTTATTCTAAATCAATCAATTCTCCTTTTCTAAATGAAGAACTTGTTGGTAAAGTCAAATTTGTATTTTCAAAAAACAGAATTTTCTTCTTATAAAGATATAATCATAATCATTGACTAATCGTAAGACTTGAATTAAGTTCAGTTGCTTTTTTTTAAAGAGAAAAATTATATGAAAAAAATAACCAAAACTGTTTCTATAAACGAAATTAACACTACTTGGTGGTTAGTTGATGCTGAAGACAAAGTTCTTGGAAGAATTGCGAGTGAAGTTGCTCAAATTCTCAGAGGTAAGCATCGCCCTAATTATTCTCCCAATATATATATGGGAGATGCAGTAGTAGTAATTAATTCTGATAAAATTAGATTAACAGGTGATAAGATTAATTCAAAAAAATACTTTAGACATTCAGGATACCCTGGAGGAGCTAAAATCACAAAACTCTCAGATTTAATGAAACATAATTCTGATAAAGTATTAACTGATGCTATTATAGGAATGCTTCCAAAAAATAAGTTAGGAAGAGAAATCAGTAGGCATTTAAGGGTATACAGAGATAATAATCATGATCAGGGAGCACAGAAACCAACTCAATGGAGCTCTAATTAATGAGTAATAATTTTTATAATGGTGTCGGAAGAAGAAAAAGTTCTGTCGCCAGAGTCTACTTGTCAGATGGCAAAGGAACTTATACTGTAAACAAAAATTCAAATATTAAAGAATACCTTAAAAGAGATTCACTAGTGATACATGCTTTAGAACCATTAACAGTTTTAAATCTGAATGATAAAATTGATTTAAAAATTAATGTTTCTGGTGGTGGTCTTACTGGACAAGCAGGAGCAATCAGATTAGGAATTGCCCGAGCATTGATTGAATTAAATGAAGATTTTAAACTACAATTAAGAAATAGAGGATTGTTAACTAGAGATTCAAGAGTTGTTGAGCGTAAAAAATACGGTCAACCTGGCGCTAGAAAGAAATTTCAGTTTTCTAAGAGATAATAAATTATGCATAAAATTACTAAAGATGATCTAATCAATACCGGTGCACATTTCGGACATATTACGAGTAAAACTAATCCAAATTTTAGAGACTTTGTTCTATCACAAAAAAATGGAATTGATATTATCAATCTTGATTATACGCTTAAGAGTCTTGACAAAGCCCTTTCATTCATAACTGATGTTGTAAAAAATAATGGAGATGTCCTATTTGTTGGAACTAAAAAACATGCTAAAGATGTTATTCAGCAAGAGGCTGATCGTTGTGGAATGTATTATGTTGTAGAAAGATGGCTTGGGGGAACTTTAACTAATTTCTCTACAATCCGTAAAAGTATAAAAAGATTACATACTCTAGAAAAAGAAGGTTCCTCGATTTATGACGATTTAACTAAAAAAGAAATTTTAAAGCTTAATAGAGAGAAACTTAAATTGTCAGATCAACATAGAGGCATCAAAGATATGAATCGTCTTCCAAACGTAATAGTTGTTGTTGATGGAAAGACAGAACATATTGTCCTTGAGGAAGCAAAAAAACTTGAAATTCCTGTAGTCTGCATTGTCGATTCTAATACTGACCCTTCATTGTGCAGTTTTCCTATTCCTGCGAATGATGATTCAATTCGCACTATTCAATTGTTGATTTCTGAAATTGTAAATGCTATCATAAGTGTTGGAAAATCAGAAGAAGCAAAGATAGAGGATATTTCTGATGAATCTAAAGATTTAAATGACAATTCTAATGATGAAGTGAAAGGTGCTAGTTAATGAGTATTGATGCAAAATTAGTTAGAGATTTGAGAGAGAAAACTGGTGCTGGAATGATGGACTGTAAAAAGGCTCTAATAGAATCAAACGGAGACATTAATTTAGCATTAGATTATTTAAGAAAGTCAGGAATTGCTAAAGCTGAAAAAAAATCCTCAAGAGATGCAAAAGAAGGTATCATTTATTCATATATTCATAATGGAAGCAAATTGGGAGTTATGTTGGAACTTGGTTGCGAAACAGATTTTGTTGCTAAAACAGAAGGATTTATAGAACTTGCAAATAATATTGCAATGCAAATTGCTGCAACTAATCCTTTAGCTATTAATAAGGAAAATATTGATTCAAGTATTTTAGCTAAAGAAAAGGAAATCTATACTGATCAAGCTAAATCTACAGGAAAGCCTGACAATGTTATTGAAAAAATTGTTGAAGGAAAACTCAATAAATTTGTTGAAGATAATTGCCTAATGCATCAGACTTTTATTAAGAATCCAGATCAAAATATTACTCAATTATTACAAGAATCAGTTGCTAAAATTGGCGAAAATATCACTATAAATAGATTTGTCAGATTTGCTATTGGTGAATCCGCGTAGTTTATGTTCTCTCAAAATATTGATTCTACTAAAGTAAAAATGCAGCAAGCAGTAGATTTTGTAAATTCAGAATTATCAAAAATTCGTACTGGAAGAGCCAATCCAGATATGCTAAATAAAATTTCTGTCAATTTTTATGATAGCGATTTTCCTATTAATCAGCTTGCAAATATAAGTGTTCTAGATGCAATTACTCTGAGTATTCAGCCATTTGATAAATCATCTATGGCGTCTATTGAGAAAGCAATTCGTGACTCTGATTTAGGGCTTAATCCATCAAACAATGGAAATTCTATTATTATTCCTTTCCCACCATTATCAATGGAAAGAAGACAAGAATTTGTCAAGCTTGCTGCAAGACAAGTTGAAGAGGGAAGAGTTTCTATTCGCAACATTCGTCGTGAGATTATCCAAGTTGTTAAAAAAATAGATACTGAAGAAAAACTTCCAGAAGATGAAGTAAAACGTTTTATGGATGATATTCAGAATCTTACTGATGAATTCATTGGTAAGCTAAACGATATTTTTTCTTTAAAAGAAAAAGAAATAATTGAAAAATAATCTTTTATTTTATTACTGACATTTAGACCAACCGCAATCTTTACAGGTATCACAGCCACCCTCATTTACAACTGAGTATGATTCACACTCTGTGCAATAGCGCCCTTTGGTTTGCGAATTTGGTTCTGCCATTTCAAATTTACTTGTTTTGTCTTTAGTAGAAGAAGATGAATTATCATTTTTATTTAAAAATGATTCCAAAGCTCTTCCAATAGCATCAGGGGTTGAAAGAATAAGTTGTCCGTTTTCCCAGGTCGGGTTAGGGCCACTAATTCCCTTAAGTTGATTTATAATACTTTTTGGGTCAATTCCAGAACGAAGGGCCAGGGAAATTAATCGACTAATAGCTTCGGTTTGAGCTGCCACAGTTCCACCAGCTTTCCCAATTGCCGTAAAGACTTCACAAAGTCCATTATCATCTTCGTTAACGGTAACGTATAAGGTACCATCACCTGTTCTCATTCTTAAAGTTGTTCCTTGGGTGACATTTGGTCTATTTCTTGCTGTTCGTTTTTTAGAAGTTGATAGAGTAGATTCTTCTTGAGCAGAATCTTTTTTATTTTCTTTACTCTTTTCGTTTGTAATAAGAATACCTTCTCTTGATCCTTCTCTATAAACAGTAATACCTTTTAAGTTTGCATCGTATGCAGTCATATAAATATCAGCAACTGTCTTTACTGTAGTTTCTTCGCTTAAATTGACAGTAGATGAAATTGAACTATCAATATATTTTTGAACCATACCTTGCATTTTAACTCTAAAATAGGGGTCAACATTATGAGCTGTGACAACATATTCAGGTAGATTAGTGTCTGTACCAAATATTTCTTTGATTACTGGATGATATACCGTAAAGGTGTCAAATTCTTTACCGAGTGAAGAATTCTTTTTTACTTTACGCTGGTATGAAGTTGCAAAGATTGGTTCTATTCCAGAAGTGACTCTTGCCACTATTGCTCCGCTTCCTGTAGGAGCTACTGTAGTTAGTGTACAATTTCTAATACCAAATTTTTGGATATCTTCTTTTATATCTTTAGGTAATTCATTGACAAATTCACTTTGAGAATATCCGTCCCAATCAAAATTTGGAAATCGCCCTTTTTCACGGCTTAATTGAATGCTTGTTCTATAAGCGGCGTCTCTGTGCGCTCGCATAATTTCTTCGACTATATCTAATGCTTCTTGAGAATCATACTTGACTCCCATTTTGACAAACATGTCTCCCAATCCCAAAATGCCCAATCCAACTCTTCGATCATTTCTAGCATTTTCTTTTTGTTCTTCTAGAGCATGTCTCTCAACATTATAATCGATAACATTGTCAAGAAATCGAGTAGCAACTTCTGTGACAGTTATAAATTCATCGAAATTGAATGATCCATCTTTAGAAACAAAGCGCTCAAGGTTCAGGGCGCCTAAATTACAACAACCACCATCAGGTAACGGTTGTTCTGCACATGGATTAGTAGATACAAGGGGACTGCAATACTCTGCATTGTGATATTTTTTCATTGTATCCCAGAAAATCAATCCTGGTTCAGCGCTAGAATGAGCGTGGTTAATAATTTTCATCCATAAATCATTGGCATTTACAGTTTTATATACTTCTCCACCCCATTTAAGTTCAAAATCAGATTTACTTTTTACAGCTTGCATGAATTCATCTGTTAGCAGAACAGAAATATTAGAGTACTTAACCATATCAATATTTCCTGTTTTGATTTCAATAAATTTTTCAATATCAGGGTGATCAATTCTGAGAGTTTGCATATTTGCTCCGCGACGTCCATGTTGAGCAATAGTGTTTGTATTTTCGCTGAAAAGGTTCATAAATCCAACGGGCCCACATGAATTTCCCCCAGTTCCAAGAATTTCATCACCACCTGGACGAAGAATTGAAAGGTCATGACCACAACCTCCCCCATATTTATAAGTCATAGCTTCCTGAACAACGCAGTCGTATATAGATTTAATAGAGTCACTTTTAATTCCAACGACGTAACAGTTATTAAGAGATGTGGTTATGTCTTCTCTTCCAGCTCCATGCATAATTCTGCCACCAGGAACAAACTTGAAATTTTTGAGCGCATCAAAAAATTCAACTTCCCATTTTTCTTTTAAGGCTTTAGTTTTTTCAACGCTGGCTAATGCTTTTGCTTGTCGTTTCCAAAGATCCCAAGGTGATTTTTCACCAGGAGCTAAATACTTCATTTCTAAAACACTCTTGCCCAGATCATCTTCTTTATAATACTCTTCAGATGTGAATTTCTGGGGACACGATTCTTCA
>JAFMFP010000032.1 GCA_017856055.1 Fidelibacterota bacterium
ATGATAAATTTGAGGCTTGGAATAATTTAAAATTTGATCGCATGTTTGTTGGAGATGATTGGAAAGGAACAGATGAATGGATTAAAATTGAAAAAATTTTCAGCAAAAAAAATGTGGAGATTATTTATTTTCCCTACACCACTCATACATCCAGCTCTAAATTAAGAGAAGTTTTGGCTAAAATTTAGTCCATATGATTATTAACAGTACATTTCCATTTGAAGAATTGAGTCATGAAAAATATGAACTTGAAAAAAGAAGGCAACAAGTTGAACTTTTAAAGCTTCAAGAATGGGTCATTAAAAGAAAAAAGCGTGTAGCAATTGTTTTTGAAGGTCGAGATGCCGCTGGGAAAGGGTCAACAATTAAAAGGTTTATTGAACATCTGATTCCAAAAAATGCCCATGTAATTGAATTAGGAATACCATCTAAGAAACAGAGCAAATTTTGGTTCAATACCTATGAAAAATTATTGCCTGAACCTGGACAAATACATTTCTTTGATCGTTCTTGGTATTCTCGAGCCTTAATTCATCCTACCATGGGCTATTGTTCAGAAAATCAATATCATTATTTTATGCGCAAAATTGTTGATTGGGAAGAAAAACTAATTGACGAAGGACTCATTCTTATAAAATTTTATTTATCTGTTTCAAAAGAAAATCAAAGCTTGAGATTTAAAATTCGACAAAATGATAAGTTAAAATATTGGAAATTTTCTAATAACGATTTAATTGCTTTTAGTAAATGGGATGTTTTTACTAATTATAAAGAACAAATGTTTAATCATACTTCCACTCTTAAATCTCCATGGGTTGTAATTAATGCAAACAATAAAATGATCGCTAGGCTAAATGCATTGCGTTATGTATTAACGCATATCAATTATGAAGATAAAAAAGAATTGAAACCAAAGAAATGGTCAAAAATCTCTCACGAAAAAGAAATTGAACTCAATGGAGTAATTTTCAAAAATTTATCAAAGGAACAATACGATGTCTTACATAAAATTAAAGCCAACTCCTAGACTAGATACTGCAGGAGGAATCGTTCTTTTAAACCAAAAAATTTTATTTATCAAAAAAAGGGGGGTCTGGGATCTCCCTAAAGGTAAAATTGAATTTGATGACTCTATTGATGTAACCGCTGTACGTGAAATCCATGAAGAAACTGGATTAGAAATAGAAAACCTAGATATCGTTGGAAAGCTTCCTAGTACTAAATATTATATTTGGGATGGAAAAGATTATATATTAAAGAAAAATTTTTGGCGCATTATCATTTATAGAGGATCGCCAGATGTTAAATTGATTCCAGATCAATCAGAAGGCATAACTAAATGTCGATGGAAATCCATTGACAAAATAAATAAAATTCAAAAAAAGACACATTCCAGAATCAGCTATCTGGTTGATTATTTTCTTAAAGATCCCAATTTTGAAATATATTTGAAAGAATCTCAGTCTAAAATCTGAAGCAAATCCGTAAAACCGCCAACGGGAACGCCATTTATAACTATTTGAGGAACAGAAGTCCCTTTGGTTTTAGAGGACATTTCTTGTCTGGAAATTGAATTTTTTTCAATATCAATCTCTTCAAAACTACAACCCTGTTCTTTTAAAAACTGCTTAGCCATTTTACATGGACCGCACCAGCTGGTCGTGTAAATGATTATCTGATCAGTTTTAGGATTTAGTTTCATTAGAGAAATTTATTAATCTTTTTTGTTTTTAAGTAAAGTAATAATAATTAATATTGCCCATGGAATTTTCAATCTATTATTGGGGTATTTTTGGAGGAGTTATTCTTTTTGTTTTCTTAATTTCTCTACTATTCAATCGATAATTCTTCTAAATTTTCTTATGGATCTAATCAATCAATTCGGACAAATGATACAATCTAATCAAACTCTTTTGATAGGTTTAACTTTGTGGGAAGCCTTATGGACATTAATCGCACTGTGGTTTTCTGCTAGAAATAACCATAAAATTTGGTTTTTATTGTGCGGAATTATTAATCTTTTTGGATTGATTGAATTAATTTATTTATTTTCGAAAACAAATTTTTTTAAAAGTTTTAGATTTGATGAATAAACATTTTCCAACTATAATTGCAACTATCATGCTTATTGCAATGCTCGCATTAATGAGTAATTGTCAAGTTAAAACTGATGTTCCAGTTGATTATAATTCTCCAATGCAAAGCAATGAACATCTGGACGAAAATGGCAATCCGATGAAAAAGAGAATTGTTAATTACGAATTTCAGCGTGAAAAGCAAAATCCTTAAGGAAATCCTTTTTTGGGGTATTTCCCTTGCATGTCTTTACTTTTCATTTAAACAAATTAACTTGAATGAAGTTCTTCAGTTAATCATTCATTCAAATTATCTGTATATACTACTAGCCATTCTGTTTACTTTTGGACAGTTTCTTGTTCGGGCTTATCGATGGTCAATGATGTTTCCTGAAAGTAAACAATCTTACAAGTCTTTTTATTCTGCTACACACATCGGTTATTTTTTTAACAATGTTTTACCATTTAGGGCTGGTGAACTGATTAAAGCAAAATTAGTGATTGACGGGAAGAACAATAGTGCTCAATTGTCTTATTCATTGGGAACGGTACTTTCTGAAAAAATATTAGATACGCTCATTTTAAGTGTTTCAATTTTAGCCTTTGTATTGATTGGTTTTATGGGATTTTTAAATACCAAATTAATAGTATTAAATATTTTTCTTGTTCTCCTAGCTCTTCTTCTAATTTTTAGCCAACTGACCTTTTTGGATAAAATAAAAAATCGCTTCCCAAAGTTTGACGAATTCATGGAAGGAATAAGTATTATTTCTCACTATAAATTTACATTAGTATTTCTGTCGATTATTTTTTGGTTAAACGTACCATTATATACTTACTATGCGATGTTATCCTTGGGAGTAGCAATGAATTTTGAGCAGACAATAGTTTTAACAATTTTATCAACGATTGGAATCGCAATTCCTTTAGCTCCTGGAGCAATTGGAACGTTTCATTTGGCAGTTATTTATTGCTTAAATACTATCTATAATCATGACTTATCCACAGCTCAAAGTGCAGCTATTATGTTGCATGGAATCAATTTTCTTTATATTGTCCTGGTAGGTTTTTGGTATTTCTATCAAGAGAAAAAGGAAATTAAATATGCGCATTAATGGACTAATTTGGGTTGGAACCGCTTACTTGTTAGCTTTAACAGGGGGATATTTCTCAACGACTTTTTTCTTAAATAAATCTATTCTCTTTCAAGCATTTATTGCGGATGTAGTCGCAACATTTATTATTTATTTTTTTAGTGTTTGGAAAAAAAACTCATCTTTTTATGATCCATATTGGTCAATAATTCCCCCATTTTTGGCATTATTTTGGATTCAAAAAAACAATATTCATCTTGGACTTGAGTCAATTTTACTTCTCTCTGCGATCCTTTTTTGGTCGATTCGCTTAACTGCGAATTGGATCAAAACATGGGAAGGTCTTCATCATGAGGATTGGCGCTATATTGATATGAGAAATTCGATGGGAGGATGGTTTCAAATTTTAGGTAATTTAGGAGGAATTCATTTTTTCCCAACATTAATAGTTTTCTTTTGCTGTATGCCTTTTATGTATATCGGATCATCAACGCCTAATATAATTATTCTTTTAATAGGAATTCTTATCTCAATTATTGGAGTGCTTCTTGAAATTATATCGGACCATCAACTGCATCAGTTTCGATTAAACAATTCTGAAAAAAAGGGAATTATAGAGTCGGGCTTATGGAAATACTCAAGACATCCTAATTATTATGGTGAAATTCTTTTTTGGTGGGGATTGTATGTTTTTGGATTTTCCTATCAAGGATTCAATTATTTGATATTAGCTCCGATTAGCATGACTTTAATGTTCATGTTTGCCAGTATTCCTTGGATTGAAAATAAAATACTTCGTACAAGACCAGAGTATAAAGACTATCAAAAAAGAGTACATATTTTATTTCCTGAAATCACTATATTTAAACGTTTAATTGGTAAATAAATGGATAACAACACGATAACTGTATTAAAAATCTTTGGGTTAATAGCACTAGTATATTTTATTTTTTTCCTTCTAGTGATGGTCCCTAATAAAACTTGGTACCTTTTCGGTTAATCAATGCAATATAAGATTTTTTTCCTATGGCTCTTCTTAGTAGTCATATGGAATTATGGAGTACCTAATGCAAGTCCGTTTGAGGATGTTTTTTTTGCTGTTCTTCTATTTTTTTTCTCGAATTTTCTCACAAAATCACGAAGTTAATTCTGCAAGCCCCTGCTCTACAATCTGTTGCAGTTCACTAGTTTTTGAAGAAATTTCCTTATTGACCTCTTGTTCTGACATTTGAGAAGAATCCTTAGGATAGATTGGAGGAAGGATTTTAATCGTTATTTTTCCAGGTTTCATAAACCACTCACCTTTCGGCCAAACTTTTTCTGTTCCAATGATAGCAGCAGGTAAAACTGGAACATTTAATCCCATTGAAAATCTCATTGCTCCCTTTCTAAAACGCTGGAGTTGTCCTGCCTCACCCCTTGAACCCTCAGGAAACATAATAATATTATTATTTAAACTCATAAAAGCTTTAGTGAGTAAAAAAGTATCCTCAATATCAATTGAATCTTTACCTGAAGTATTTCGACTGATTGGAATAAGATTGATAAAATTTTTGAAAAATATTCTATTAAATGTGTTATCAAACCAATAGTCCTTGGCCGCTAAAAATCCAAATTTTTCATATCCCATTTTTGTGGAAAATGCTAAAACTGCAATATCCATATGACTATTATGATTACTTACGAAAATAAAAGGAGTATCCTTTGGGATATTTTCTTTACCAATAATTTTTACTCTCGCATAAAACAATAGCATGGAATTTGCATATAAATCGAAAATGAACGAAAAAATCTGGAATAATACCGTTCGAGGTTTTGCTAAATGATTATAGCGAGGATCGTCTAAAATTGTAAATTTCATTTACGCTTTGATTTTTTTTGCTAATGCGAAATATAAGGAAGGAAAAAAATTACGAAGTATAATCCCTAAATTGGCTATATCTGACCATTTGGAAATTACTGCCTCTCTTTTCTTAGATTTAATAGCTTTGATAATTTTTTTAGCGGCATTTTGAACTGAAAGTCCATTGGAATGTCCTCGATCATTTTTGCCGTAGGGCTTTCCACTTTCAGTGAGCGCTGAAATTCCAATCCCTGTATCAACTCTGCCTGGAGCTACAAGAGTAATATCAATATTTTGATTGGCTACTTCAATACGAAGCGAATCGAAAAAACCATGTAATGCATACTTCGCGGAAGAATAGGCAGTACGATTTCTTGAAGGGATCTTCCCTGCAACACTGGTATTAGTCACAATATGACCTGTTCCATTTTTGATCATATGCTCTAAAACATATTTGGTCATATAAACTACTGAAAAATAATCTAATTGCATGATGTCGTTAATTACTTTTAAAGAAGAACCTTGAAATTGGCCAAATTGGCTTATTCCAGCATTATTAAATAAGATATCTATTTGCTTGTGTTCAGTAATAATCTTACTGATTAATCCTTCAATTCCATCAAGATTAGTAAGATCAAAAGGGTAAAAAGAAACGTTTTCTGCAGGATAATTTTTAAAAGAATCTTTCATCTTATCAATACTGCGTGCAATAAGAATCACTTTGCTACCCAGTGATAAAAATTCTTTGGCCACTGCTTCTCCAATTCCAGAAGAAGCTCCAGTAATTACAATATTTTTACCGTAAAAACTCATTTTGGTCAAAATAGTAGAATAATTTGATTTTACCAATCATTTTGAGTGTAAAATTAATTCCTATTGATTCACACTTTTACTTAACTTTAGTTCAATGAAAATATTCGAAAATAAAGTGGCTATTATCACTGGATCTGGAAGAGGGATTGGTCAAGCTTTAGCTCTCAAATTAGCAAAAGCAGGTGCGAAAATTGTCGTTAATGATTTGGATAAAATTCCAGCAGAAGAAACTTTACACCAAATTGAACAACTAGGTGGTCAAGGAGTACCTTGTATTGGAAGTGTTACTGAACAGGGCTTTGCAGATAAAGTGATTGCTACTGCAATGGATCAATTTTCAGGAATTGACATTATTGTCAATAACGCAGGTTTTACTTGGGATAATGTCATCCAAAAAATGAGTGATGAGCAGTGGCAAGCTATTATTGATTGCCATTTAACTGCTCCCTTTCAAATTCTAAGAGCAGCACAACCTCACATTAAACAATTGGTATTAAAAGAAAAAGAGCAAGGTCTGATAAATCATCGAAAAGTAGTCAATATCTCTTCAACCTCTGGAGTTTTTGGCAATGCAGGACAAATAAATTATGCGGCTGCTAAATCCGGTATAGTTGGTCTGACCAAAACAATGGCAAAAGAATGGGGAAGATATCATGTCAATGTAAATGCAGTTGCTTTTGGTCTTATACAAACTCGTTTAACGGATGCTGATGCTTCAAAAGAAAATTCAACCATCAATATTGAAGGAAACGAAATTAAAGTTGGTGTCAGTGCCCAATTCCATTCGATGGCAAAAGATATGATCCCGTTAGGAAGATTAGGAACTGTTCAGGAAGCAGCAGGTGCGATTTATTTATTGTGCCTTCCTGAGTCAGATTATATTACTGGACAATGTCTTGTATGCCATGGTGGTGGATTTGGATTATAGCCCTAAAGACTTAAATAGAATTATTGAAATGGCGTGGGAAGATCGTACTCCCTTTGAAGCTATTGAATATCAATTTGGATTAAAAGAAAATGGCGTTCGAAAAATTATGAGAACACATCTTAAAAGAAGTTCTTTCGAACTTTGGAGAAAAAGAGTTAAAGGAAGAAAAACAAAGCATAGCTCTACTTCTCATTCTACAAGATTTAAATCTCCAGATCAAAAATAAATGAAATATTTTAAACCATTTATACCATTTATAGCTTGTTGGATACTGCTATTTAACTCAAATAATTTTCAATCTGTCGCACTAATTAATGGTATAGGTCAATTAGTGTTATTTCTTTTTGTGGTATGCATTCCAATATGGAAAACAGGAAGAATGTCATATGTTGATATTGGATGGCCATGGGGAGTTGCTTTACTATATACTTCAAGAATTATGTATATCACCTTAGTATATCTTACGGGTGCTGTTCCATCTGAATACTATTCTGCTCAAAAAAGGCCAAG
>JAFMFP010000033.1 GCA_017856055.1 Fidelibacterota bacterium
ATCCCCTCTTTCGAAATAAACCATTGAATTACTTAAGGCGATTTCGGCATCAGAAATCGTATTTTTTGAATTAAACGTAGTACTTAATAACAAAGTAATGACAATTAAAATTAAAATAGCTGGATTTAAGAAAATTTTCTCCACTAAAGATGGATTTTGTTTTTTAGACAAATTCCATTTTGTAAGCTTACTAATCTGTTCTTCAAACTGCATCTTTATGTAATCCTTTTAATTTAGGTCTGAATTTAGTAGATAATTTTAAGGATGTAAGTCTTTTATTTTCTAAGTCTTTATTTTTTAATTGTTCTTCTTTCGGTAAGCGAACATATTCCTGACACGCCTTTGAACAACAATCCTGGTAGTTTTGTGCACAATCTTCGCATTGAATGAATAATAAATGACAGGTTTGATTCGCACAGTTCTTATGAGAATCAGCCTTAGTGCCACATTGATGACATTGCGCTAGAACATGTTCTGTGATTCGTTCACTCATACGGTCATCAAAGACAAAATTTTTACCGATAAATTGTGATTTAAAACCATATTTTTTTTGATCTTGCGCATATTGAATAATCCCACCTTCTAATTGATATACCTCTTTGAATCCTTTTTGAATTAAATAGGCACTAGCCTTTTCACAACGAATTCCACCCGTACAATACAAATGAATTTTCTTGTCTTCTTGCCCTGCTAACTGGGTTGCTACCATAGGAAGTAATTCTTTGGAAAAGTGTGCATCAGGGGTAATGGCATTTTGAAAGCGCCCTACCTCACTTTCATAATAATTACGCATATCCACTACAATAGAATCTTTATCTTGAATTGATTGATTATATTCGACAGGGGTTAGATGTTTTCCTGTGAGATTCATATCGTATTCATGAGACTTAACTCCATAAGCTACAATCTCTTTTTTAACTATAACTTTCAGTTTCAAAAAAGAAAGTCCATCTTCAACGGCAAACTTCAGTTGAATACCTTGTAAAATTGGATCCGAATCTAAAAGAGAAAGAAATAGTTTAAAGGTGTTTTCTGGAACAGATATTTGCGCATTAATCCCTTCCTCTGCTATATAAATACGACCAAAAATATTGAGTTTTTCAAAAGACTGATATAAAGAATCACGATACTCTTGAGGATTTTTAATTGGACAATATTTATAAAAAGATACCGTCTTTCGGAGAAAGGTCTCCTTTTGATATTCCTTTAAAAGTTGTTCTCGTGATTTTTTGTTATACATGAATGAATATTAGAGCTTAAAACTATGGAAAACAATTGAAGATTTACAGCTTACTAGGAACATCATAGAGTTTATTTTTTTTGTTTTTATATAGAGCATATTGGAAGCCTTGATGAATTGAGGCATAGCCCACTTCTCCATCTTTTCTTATGGCAATATATCCAACTTGAGATTTTGTTTTCTTGCCCTCTTTTTGAATAATTCTTTCGACCGCTTCATTGCAAGCCTCCATTGGAGAAAGACCTTGGCGCATTAATTCCACCACTAAAAAACTTCCACAAGTTCGCATCACTAATTCACCAACTCCAGTAGCCCCTGCAGCTCCAATTTCATTATCAACAAACATTCCTGCTCCAATGATGGGGCTATCTCCTACCCGACCATGTAATTTATAAGCTAATCCGCTTGTCGTACATGCTGCCGCAATATTACCATTTTTATCTTGCGCTAATGAGGTAATAGTGTCATGATCATCATTAGGACCCCAAGTATCTTTGATATTATTATTACGTTTCCATTCTTCAAAACCCTCAGCGGATTTTTCAGTTAACAAATTTTCCTCTTCAAACCCATGTTCCTTAGCAAATTCCAAAGCTCCCTGACCAGCAAGCATAACATGATCTGTTTTTTCCATCACAAGACGTGCAACTGAAATGGGATGTTTAATATTTTGCAAGAACGCTACGGAACCTGCATTACCTTTAGAATCCATAATTGAAGCATCTAAAGTAACAATTCCCTTACGATCGGGTCTTCCACCTAAACCCACAGATTGATTTTGAGCATCAGCTTCAGTAACGCGAACACCGGCTTCAACGGCATCAAGAGCACTTCCACCGGCATTCAATATTTTTGCTGAAACCTCATTGGCTGGAATACCGTGATTCCAAGTTGAAATGACAATTGGATTTTGCGTATTTCTTTTCACTTTCTGATCTCCTGATGCGAGTAATGGACTTGCTAAGGTGAGAGCACTAGCCTTTAAAAAATTTCTTCTTTTCATGGATGGTTATAAATCAAATTTTTGACCCTGTTTAGCAATATTAAAACCTTTTTGAGTAAACTCCTTATATTTTTTTGAATCTTCATTCAATAATGGATTAGAGTGATTCAAATGAATGAAATAAATTCCTTTTTTATGCTTTTGCAATAGTCTCATAGACTCAACAATGAATGGATGAGGGATTTCTGACATGTCACGTCCTGGTAATTCATCGGTGTCGTAAAATGTTCCATCAATCAGTGTGAAAGAATTTTCTTGGGCAATGGCTTGAATATCTTGATCCCACTTCTCCCATTTATCAATGTCTGGAATATAAAAAAGAGATTGTTTTCCCTGAATTTGATAGGCTACAGTTTCAGAAAATTCATCTCGATGCGGAACACTGATTGGCTGTATTGATAAATCATTTGCTAATAATAGCGATTGCCGATCCTTTAAATCAATTAGTTTAATATTTTTCAAGGAAACTAATTGACTCCATGGACCATTTTTTTGGAGAAATTCTTTCATTTTCGGCATCACAAAGACTGGAATATCTTTTAACCCCATTACTTCTCTGCCTAAATGAACTAAACCAGAGTAATGACCAATATGTGCATGAGTCAAAAAGATACCCGCTAATTGATAGTTTGGTAATTCTTGATAAAGGTAGTTAAGCTGAGCTGGAAAATCAGGAGTAGCATCAACAAACCAAAAAGCTTTTTGGTTCGGACTGACAATCGCTAAACTTGAAACATGCTTACTTTGGCTTGGATTATCCCATAAATTAATGCAACAATCTTTCAAGCAACCTGATTGTGGGTACCCACCATCTTGAGCAATGCCAAGAACAGTGATATAGGGGCTTTCTTGAGCAGTAAGAACTCTCAATGAAAGAATGATTACAAAGCTTAGATAAAATATTCTAGCCGAATACTTGACCTTCACCGGTTCCATCCTCGAGACTTTTTTTAGGTGCAGTGGATGGATCATACATTGCATCAATTTCTTTCTGATGTTTTTGAGAAACAACTTTACGCTTAATCGACATTTTAGGAGTCAGTTCACCGTTATCTACCGTCCATTCTTGAGCAATTAAAGTAAACTTTCTCACTGATTCATATCGAGAAAAATTGGACATGGTATCTTTAACAATCAGATCAAACATTTCATATGTATCTTCATGGTTGCACAATGATTCATAATCCAATGATTGTAATCCTTTTGTGGTGGCCCAATTGGTTAAGTTTTCCCTATTTGGGACAATTAATGCTGTAATAAAATTGCGGTCATCCCCAATAACACTACATTGTTCAATATATTTATTAGAGGTTAATGCTATCTCCATTGGTTGAGGAGCAACATTTTTTCCTGCAGAAGTTACAATTAAACTTTTCTTACGATCAGTGATTCTGAGAAGTCCATCATCATCAAATTCACCAATATCTCCGGAGTAAAACCAACCATCTTTATCGATTGCTTCATTGGTAGCTTCTTCATCTTTATAATAGCCTTGCATGACATTATGACCACGACAAAGGATTTCACCATCGGCAGCGATTTTAACTTCAACACCTGGAATTGGTTTACCTACTGTTCCAAATTTAAAGAATTTAGGGTTGCCTAAAGTCATAACAGGACTGGTTTCTGTTAGACCATATCCTTCAATAATAGAAATACCAATACCGCAGAAGAATGAACCAACTTCTTTAGAAAGTGCTGATCCTCCGGAAGAACATGCTCTAACATGTCCGCCAAGTACAGCTCTAAACTTATGTAAAACAAGTTTGTCAGCAATGGCTAATTGAAGTTTTAATAAAAATGGAAGTGGCTGATTTTTTTGTATAAATGGTACCGTTCTAGAACCTACTTTAATTGACCATTCAGCAAGCGAACGTTTGATACCACTGGTTGCTTGAACATTTTCAATAATTTTTGCATGAATTTTTTCGAAAATTCGAGGTACGGCGGTCAAAAAAGTTGGTTTCACTTCTTGAATATTATTGATAACTAATTCCATGCTTTCTGCATAATAAATTTGCATTCCTTGATTAAAAATACAGTAATGACCTCCAACTCTTTCAAAACTATGACTGATGGGTAAAAAAGATAGGAATCGTTCAATCCCGTCTGCAGGCACCATGTCAGGTTTCATTTGAAGAGCTAATTCAATCAGCTCCTGGATATTATTTAAATTATTACAAACATTGGCATGAGTCAGCATAACTCCTTTAGGAAGGCCTGTAGTACCGCTGGTATAAATTAAGGTTAACAAATCTGTTTCTTCCACTGTGGTTGAATGAGCTCGAATATCATATTGCTGATCGTTCAAATCGCAAACTGATTTAAATGTCAAAGCTTTGTCACCAGAGTAGGAGTCATCCATAATAATAATTTGTTGAAGATCACAAGAATCATCGGATAGCAAAGGATAAATCTTATCTAATTGAACTTGATCATGTACAATAGCAATTTTACTCTCAGAATGTTTTACAACATACTGTGCTTGCTCAGGAATTAGAGTTGGATACACAGGAACACTAACCGCTCTAATATGGGAAATAGCATAATCTGAAACGGCCCACTTTGGGGAATTTGATCCAACAATAGCAACTTTATCAAAGTCATTTATTTGAAGATTCTTCAATCCATTCGCAAAAGACTCAACCCACTTTTGCAATTCTGTTAAAGTTACGCCATCCCAAGTTCCATTGGATTGCTTAGTAAAAAAAGTTTGGTGGTTTGGTTTTTTTTCCACCATTTGTTGAAACATTTGTGGTATTGTTTTAAAAGCCATTGAACTCCCCTATTCTTATTCTATTGACAAAGTACATACTTTAACTGAAATTTGTCAACATTATTTGCCGGGGTGGCGGAATAGGTAGACGCGCTGGTCTCAAACACCAGTGAGAGCAATCTCATGTCGGTTCGAGCCCGACCCTCGGTACAAAAAAAGGGGCTAAAAATAGCCCCTTTTAGTTTATTTAACTTTTACTAAGATTAATTATTTCTTTTCTTCAGGAGGAAAGACTTCATCCATTAGCTTTTTGATATCTTTTTTCATATCAGAAGCTTCTCTACGTACACGACGTTTTTCAGAATCAAAATTATCCTCTAATCCTTCTAAATCTCTTTGTAGATTTTGAATTCTTTTAGTTAAATCTCTATCCACACGTTTGATTTCATAAGCAAGATCGTCAATCAAACTACCTAATGAATCAGCCTTCGCATAAATCAATTTGGTATTGGCTAAAATCATTTCCTGACCTTGTTGAATTTTTTTACCTTGACCAATATTATCAAGTTCAACATTTTTAATTCGTTGTTTGAATTCTTGATTAACTTGATCAACATGTTCGGATTGTTCTTGACGCAATTGAGACATTTCATTCATGGCTGAATTATATTGCATTAAAGAAAAACCAACGCCAACAACAAGAACAAACATTACAACACTTAAAATTTTTTCTGTACTACTAAACATTATAATACCTCAATAATTTTTAAATAAACAACTGAAACTAATCACTAAAATGCAATATCAAAACTTTTTTTTTAATTTGGAATTTTTCCAATTCTTAATAGACGAGGTTTATAGGAATCTAAATCTAATGAAAACCAGGTAATTACCGGTTGTCCGAGAATTTTATCTTCAGGTACAAATCCCCAAAAACGTGAATCTTCGCTATTATCTCGATTATCTCCCATCATCCAATAGTAATTCTGTTTTAATTGATAAGTTCCAAAGTCTTGAAGTGGTATTCCATTAATGTAAATGTATTGAAGATAGTCTGCTTTCATCATTTCAGACCAAGGATTGATTAATTTAGCGCCCTTTGAAGGAACATAATTTTTAAAAATGGACACATCTCCAGTTCTTCGATAAATATCTACTGGACTAGTATTAGTAAAAGATAAATGTAAATCATATTCTTGATTGATCAACTCTATCACATTTCCTTCATACAATAACAATGAAAAAATATTTTCCCAATCCATAGTCAAATTGATGTCAACAATGTCTCCTTTTTTTGGTATTTTAATTTCAGGAAGATTATCCTTATTGCCACTTTTCAGAAAAATATTAGTATCATTTATTAGCGGATCTTGTGCTTTAAAATCTAAAAATTGAGCATTTTCTGGAAGCGGAATTAACTGATCATCAACAAAGACTTCACGATTGACAATTGAAATAGTTTCTCCTGGCAATCCAATACATCTTTTAACATATTTGTAAACTCCATCTCTTGGATATTCAAATACTACGACATCTCCTCTTTCAACTTCTTTAAATGCTGGCAATCGATAATTTGGTAAAAAAGTAGGGATACTCTTTGCGGTAAAAGGAATCCAGACTTTTTGGGGAATTTGAATTCCATATACAAAGCGACTGCCAATTAACATATCTCCCTTTAAAATATTTCTCTCCATACTGGAGGTTGGAACGATATACAATTCCACTACAGTTTCTTTTAAAAAAAGAATGGCTAACACTAAAATTAATAGGGACTTGATTTCGTTAATAAACTTAGTCATGATTGTAATAGAGATTTTAGTGGATTGAATGATCGACGATGAATAGGAGTATATTGATGATTATTTATAAGATTTAAATGATGTTTTGTTCCATATCCCATATTTTCACCAAATCTAAACTCTGGATATATAAAATCAAAGCTTCTCATAATTTCATCTCTCGTAACTTTAGCAATAATGGACGCTGCCATAATTTCAGGATACAAAGTATCCCCTTTAACGATTCCTTTATTTTCAATATCAATCTCTAGGGACACTCCATCAATTCGAACAAAATCTGGGCGAATACTTAAGCGTGAAATTGCTATTTGCATTGCTTT
>JAFMFP010000034.1 GCA_017856055.1 Fidelibacterota bacterium
TCAGCTGCAAAAACCACTTTACACGATTCATGATGAGCCCTTTCTACAATAGACCTATAAATACTTTCTTTTTCAATTATACCATATCGGTCAGGATATTGCACTAAACATCCAAATGCATCCTTAAAATCAAACTCTTGGAAGGGGGCTACTACAGTTTCAATTCCAAGAGGTTCTGCGCGAGAAGTTATCACATCTATAGTTTGTTGAAAGCATGCTTTATCTATGAAAAACTTATTTTTGGAAGACCTATTTTTTCTGTAAAGCATCAACATTGCTTCGCTTGCTGCTGTTCCTTCATCTAATAAAGAAGCATTTGCAATAGGAAGACCAGTAATTTCTGATATCATTGTTTGATAATTGAGCAAAGCTTCTAGTCTGCCTTGGGATATTTCAGGTTGATATGGGGTGTATTGGGTATACCAACCAGGATTTTCTAGTATATTTCTCAAAATTACATTAGGTAGGATGGTATCATAATATCCCTGACCAATCAAGGAGCGAAAGGTTAAATTTTTAGAACCAAGTTTCTTTACATGTTTAAGAATTTCATCCTCTGAAAATCTTTTATTGCCAAAGGCATTATCATCAATATCGATTATATTTTCTGGTACTAGTTTTTCTAAGAGATCTTCTAATGATTGATAACCAAGAAATTGAAGCATTTCTTTGATTTCATTTTCTGATGGGCCTATATGTTGATTGACAAAAGATGACACTGACTAGCTTCCTCTATTTTAGTACCCCCGGAAGGACTCGAACCTACAACCAAGGGCTTAAAAGGCCCCTGCTCTACCATTGAGCTACGGAGGCAAAATGCCTGGTAATTTAATGTTTAACCAAGTTATTGAAAAGAGATTATCAATATATTAATTCAGGAATTAGTTGAACAAAATAATTTAATAGTATATCTTCTCACGATTAAGCTAGATATTTTAAAATTGGGGGCGACCGGTTTCGACATTTTAGAAAGAAATTTCAAGTGGCATGTAGAGCTTAGTACCTCTCTAAACTTCTTTCACATATTAAGTGCCAATAATGGCCAAATGGCTTTTGCTTAAAATAGTTTAAAAGCCCATCCTTTAAATATGTTCTCATTGTGTTTAAAAGGGTGTCATAAAAATGAGATAGCTTAATTAATATCTTCGATTTATTAAGTGAAAAAAAGAAGATAGCCCTAACAAAGCTTGTTCTTGAGCTTTTTTAAAGGCGAAAACTTAATCAAGTAACTAAACATGTAGAGGTTTGTTATTTCTCTTTTATGGACGGGAGTTCGAATCTCCCCGCCTCCACTAGAGCTACATTCTTTCTGGACAAGAAATACCCAAAATAGACAACCCAATTTTTAAAATTATTTGAGCGGCTCTACAAAGATCTTTTCTATCTGTTGAAGTTTTGATATCCGCCGGATTAATTACTTTTTGATTTCCATAGAACTTGTGATAGGCCGCGGCAACCTCTTCAAGATATGTTGCTAACCTTCGCGGCTCTAAAGAGGAAACAATATCATTCATTCTATCTGGAAAGTCGGATAAGATTTTTAATAAGTTTAATTCGTCCTGACTTTTTAAATTTTCATAGTTGGTATCAACTTTATTATCGCCCATTTCTTGGCTATATCTTTTAAGAAGATTGGAAATTCTTGCGTGCGCATATTGAAGATAGTATGCTGGATTTTTTTCCGAATCGTCTTTTGCTAAATCTAAATCAAAATCAAGATGAGAATTCGCTCCTCGCATTATAAAGAAATATCGAATAATATCAGGGCTTAAATCATCAACAAGTTCATCAAGTGTTACAAAGTTTGCTTTTCGGGTAGACATTTTGACTATTTCTCCACCTTTTTTAAGTGTTACAAATTGATGGATAATCACTTTAATATGATCAGTTTTTTTGTTTAAACATTCGAGTCCAAGTATAACATCTGGATATGTATCAATGTGATCTGCGCCGAAAACATCAACTATTAAATCGAAACCGCGATCTACTTTGTCAGCGTGATAAGCTATATCTGGTAGGCGATAGGTTGGCTCCCCAGTGCTTTTGACCAATACTTTATCTTCTTCTTTCCCATAGTGCGATGTTTTAAACCAAACGGCTCCATCTTTCACATAAGATAAGTTGTTTTTGGCAAAGAATTCTAAAATTTTATCAATGGAGCCGTTACTATAAAATTGTCCCTCTTTTGAGAAAACATCAAATTTGACTCCAATCCTATTAAGAGTATTTTGGATGTCAGTAAAGATTTCATTTTCTGTAAATTCACGAAATATCTTATCCTCTGGTTTTAGACTAGCACCCTTCAAGTCAAGAATCTTCTGAGCTATTTTATCTATATAAGACCCAACATATCCATTTTCAGGAAAAGAAACATTTTCTCCACATAGAGCAGCATATTTAGCGTAACAGGATTCGGCTAAAACGCGCATTTGTTTCCCTGCGTCGTTGTAGTAATACTCCCTGGTAACACTATATCCATCCCACGTTAAAATATTGGAAATTATATCACCTAGAATTGCCTGCCTACCGTGACCAACTGTTAAAGGACCCGTTGGATTTGAACTGACAAATTCAACATTTGCTTTTTTGTTGTGAGTTCTTTTTTTCCCAAAATTTTCACCTTCTTTAAGAATTTTCTTTAAAACCGTGTAGTAATATTGATTAGATATATGAAAATTAATGAACCCAGGAGCCGAAGCGCTCAACGTAAAAATCTCAGAAATTCCCGCACTTTCTTTTACGATATTCTCAGCTATTTCAAGAGGAGACTTTTTTAAATGTTTTGCAAGCTTCAGTGCAAGGTTTGAAGAAAATTCACCGAAGTCTTTCTTGGTATTCTGGCTAACTGTCCAATCATCAAAATCTAATTTTTTTTCAATTAAATAATTTGCGATAAAGGTATTGATATGGTGTTGTATCATTCTATTTCACTACCTTAGCATCAAACCAAATTCTTTCAAGATCGTAGTAAGAGCGTGTTTCATCTAAAAATAAATGTACCACAACATCTATATAGTCTAGAATAATCCAATTTGCATTTTCATATCCTTCTTTTCTCCAGGGGGTTTCTTTAATTTTTTCACTAATATTATCTGCAATAGCTTTTAGTTGGATGGGATTAGTAGCTGAGCAAATAATAAAATAATCAGCAATCGATGTGATATTAGAAACATTTAACATTTTTATGTTTTCAGCCTTTTTCTCTTGAGCTAAAGAATATATTTGTTTTAGAAGTAATTTGGATTCTGACATTAATAGAAATTAAGAAAATCTTGGTAGTCTTTACCAACGATTATAATTATTGTTTCATTTTTGAGAGGATAGATAGAGGGGTAGATTTGGTCACTATCAACTCTTTCAGAAATAAGAGTAATAAAATTTTCTATGTCTGGACCTGAAGCAGAGCTATATATTACCTGAGTTTTTTGATAATCAAAATTATCAGCATTTTCTGTTTTAATCACTTTGGCGCCGTATTGCTTTTGGATTTCTTTCGATATAAGATTCGCTACCCCCGGAATACCGCATCCATTTAAAACTGAAACGACTATCTCTTGAGATTGATACAACTTCTCCTGTTTTGGCAAAGAAAGCTTTTCAATTTTTCCCCCAGAGGAATTAAAAAAATTATGGCCAACTAAAGAAAAAACTAAAATAGCATTTAAAAAAATAAGTAAAACGATTAATAAATTAAGTTTTTTAAACATTTATATCTTTCATTTCTTCAAGCTGATTAAGAGTATTAATTCCGAGAATTTCTTTGTAATTATCAGCTTTTAGAACTCCAATTTTTAAAATTTTACTACATATTCTAACAATATCTGTTAGATAGTATTCGCTTGCGCTGTTGTTGTTTTTGAGACTTTTTAGGTGATTAAATATTTCTGGAGACTCAAGCAAACATATCCCACTATTTATTTCGTTAATTTTTAGTTCTTCTGGCGAGCAATCTTTGTGCTCAACAATTTGCAATAAACCGCTGACTCCCTTTCTTATAATTCGTCCGTATCCCGTTGAGTCTTCAACATCTGCGCTTAAAAAAGTTATGTCATTTTGTTCTTTCAGGTGGTGTTCATAAAGATTTTTAAGAGTTTTCAAGGTAATTTTTGGGACGTCTCCATAAAGAACTAAAATAGAAGAGCTGTTATTTAACAATAAATCTTTACAACATTGAAGAGCGTGACCAGTGCCGAGCTGCGGCTCCTGTATTACGTATTCAACACCCCTATTTTTTGTGTGTTCAATTACTTGTTCTTTTTTAAAACCTACCACTAAAATAATTTGTTGGGGGGACAATAGTTTTGCGGTATCAATAACATAATCAATTAGAGGTTTTTCGTTAAGCAAATTAAGAACCTTCGGAATGTCGTTCTTCATGCGCGAGCCCTTTCCTGCGCCAAGAATTACAATATCAAGAGATTTTTTCATCTAAGGCTTAAATTTAATGATGGAACCGATCTTTTATCAATAATACCTCCACCTAAACAAAAACCCTCATCGCTATAAAAAACAATAGATTGTCCCGGTGTTATTGCTCTACAGGGCTCTTCAAATTCTACAATTAATAAATTTTGTTTAGATAAAAGCTTGCAAATTATAGATTTTTCTCGATACCTGACTTTAGCATTAAGAATAGCCCCACTTTTGGGTTCAGCGTTAATCCAATTTAATGATTTGACTGAAGCCGCATCACTCAGGAGAAACTTGTTGTCTTTTCCTTGAGCGACAATAATTTCATTATCATTAATATTTTTATCGACAACATACCACGGTTTATCGTTACCGCCCTTTCTTGCTCCTATTTTTAAACCTTTTCTTTGTCCAATTGTAAAAAAAATATGCCCGCTATGAGACCCAATTATTTCTCCATCAGTTGTAAGGATATTCCCCCTGGGTGAATGAATAAATTGACCAACAAAATCATTATACTTTCTTTCCCCAATAAAACATATTCCTGTGCTGTCTTTTTTTCTGCTGTTAATAAACCCATTTTGCTCTGCTATTTTTCTAACTTCATTTTTGTTATATTGAGCTAGTGGGAAAATCACTTTTTTGAGGTCAGATTGAGATATTTGATAAAGAAAATATGTTTGATCTTTCTCCCTATCTTTTGGAATAGCAAGCTGATACAAACCATCATTATTTTCAATTTTTTGAGCATAATGCCCTGTGGCGATAAACTGCGCACCAATTTTTTCTGCATGCTGTTTTAGCACATCAAATTTAATCTCACGATTACATAAAATATCCGGATTGGGAGTGTATCCTTTGTTATGGTCTTTAAGAAATTGAGCAAATACTCTGTCTTTATATTCTCGAATATAGTCGATTTTTGTTAAAGGTATTTTTAGTTGATTTGCAACCGATAATGCATCAACAAAATCGTCTTCTGCGGAGCAAATAGCGTCTTTATCGTCCCAATTTTGCATAAATACGCCATGAACTTCATAATTATTTTTTTGTAGCAATATAGCCGCCGCCGAACTATCTACTCCACCACTCATTCCTAAGACAACTTTTATTTTTTTCATTTTTATCTTTTGAATCTTAATCATATTTTTATACACATCAAACTGATGTAATTATTAATGAAAAAAAAATTGCCCCCTAATCTTATTTATGGATCAATAAGCATTGATCAGATAATTAATATTTATGGTACCTTTAATGACGTTTTGGGAGGTTCAGCGGCATACGCCCTGTATGCCACCAAGCAAAAATCTTCAAACATTGTCGGAGCGATAGGAACTGATTTTACAGAATCACACTTTCAAGATCTAAAAAACCAATCTTTTCATATGGACAATATTTCGGTGATTGAGGGTGATACTTTTTGCTGGGGAGGAAAGTATGCTAGTGACTTTTCTTATAGAGAGACAAACTATGTAAGGCCTGGAATTACCGATGACTATTTACCCAAAATTAGCGAGTCAGATCAGCACCCAAAATTTTTGTTACTTGGTAACTGTAGTCCACATTTACAATTTGATTTACTAAGTCAAATAAAATCAGAACCATTTATTATTTTAGATACTTTTAAGCTATATATTGAAACTACAAATCAAGATTTAAAAAAGGTCATTCCTCATGCAGATATTTTAAGTATTAATTTTAATGAGGCTAAAGCCTTGTCGGGTATGACTCAAGGAAATCTGACGGAGATGGGAAAGGCTATTTTAGACCTAGGATGTAAGTCTTTAATAATTAAACAAGCTGAAAAAGGAGCCTTTTATATTTCGGAGAAGGAATCTTTTTCTATACCATCATATCCCATCAAAAAACTTGTTGACCCAACAGGAGCAGGAGATTCATTTGCTGGAGGAATGCTTGATGCCCTTTCTCAAGACAAATCACTTATTGAATCTATGTGTTGGGGTTCCACAATAGCATCTTTTTGTATTGAAAGTGTAGGAATTGAAGGGTTAAAAAGCCTCGATGAGGAAAAAATTAAAGAAAGAATGGTTTTTTTTGAAGACCTATTAGCTTGATAAATCATATTAATAGAACTAACTTGACACAAAACATGGAGATATCAATGAAATTTTTGAAACCAATATTTTTTTTCACACTATTGACCGCTGTTGTTTTGGCTGGACCAGATCTTGAGTCTGCAAAAATTCGTATTAAAGATAAAGACTGGAAGGAAGCGGAAAGATACCTTTTACTTGCAATTAATCATCCTAAAGATAAATGGGAAGCAGCCTTCCATTTGGGTGATAAAATCTATGTTAGAACCGAAGAGTGGTCTAAGGTTAGAGAATATATGAATATCGCCTTAACAGCAGATTCGAAGCTTAAGATTAGGCCAACTGCAAATGATAGGAAAATTCCAATTGAACAAGCAGTTAATGCATCTTTAGCCAAAAGCTATAATTTGATTTACTACAAGGCAACTGGTTATTTAAAGCTTTTGTCCGCTGCCCAGTCTGAAGAACAAAAAAATATGTTTTTAGAGCAAGCAATTGCTACATCAAGCAAAGCTGTTGAACTGGACCCTAACCAACCTGG
>JAFMFP010000035.1 GCA_017856055.1 Fidelibacterota bacterium
TTCTTTCATTTCAACTTCCGTTGCAGCTCCAACATTTAAAACAGCTACTCCACCAGATAGTTTAGCTAATCTCTCTTGCAATTTTTCTCTATCATAGTCAGATGAAGTTTTATCGATCTGAACCTTTATCTCATTAACTCTTGCAGTGATTGACTCTTTTTTCCCAATACCATCAACAATTGTAGTATTATCTTTATCGCTCACAACTTTTTTACATGATCCGAGATATTCCAAAGTAGCATTTTCTAGTTTATAGCCCTGTTCTTCTGATATTACAGTAGCGCCAGTTAAGATTGCTATATCTTCTAACATAGCTTTTCTTCTATCTCCAAAACCTGGAGCTTTAACGGCTAAGACTTTAAAAGTTCCTCTAAGTTTGTTTACAACTAAAGTTGCCAATGCCTCACCTTCAATATCTTCAGCAATTATCAAGATGGGTCTACCTGCTTGGACTACTTTTTCTAAAATTGGTAATAAATCTTTCATATTACTTATTTTTTTATCGTGAACTAATATAAAAGGATCATCTAATTCTGCTTCCATTGAGTCTGAATTAGTTACAAAGTATGGAGATAAATAACCTCTATCAAACTGCATTCCTTCGACAAATTCTAAATATGTTTCTGCTGTTTTTGATTCTTCAACAGTAATTACACCATCTTTACCGACTTTATCCATTGCTTCCGCTATTTTAGAACCAATTTCTTTATCATCATTAGCAGAAATAGTAGCTACTTGGGCAATTTGCTTGGAGTCCGGAATCTCTTTAGATAACTTAGAAATTGATTTGACAATACTATCTTTTGCAAGATCAATTCCTTTTTTGATACCCATTGGGTTAGCTCCTGCTGTAACATTCTTTAAGCCTTCTGCAATTATTGATTGAGCAAGAACAGTAGCAGTAGTTGTACCATCACCAGCAACGTCAGAAGTTTTTGATGCAACTTCCTTAACCATTTGTGCTCCAACATTTTCTAAAGCATTTTCTAGTTCAATTTCTTTAGCAACTGATACTCCATCTTTTGTTACTAAGGGTGATCCAAATTTTCTTTCAATGACAACATTTCTTCCCTTGGGTCCAAGAGTAACTTTAACGGCATTAGCTAATTGGTCTACTCCCTTTTTTAATGAATTTCTTGCTTCAGTATTATATGCTATTTCTTTAGACATTATTTGCTCCTAATATTTTTATAAAATTGCTAGTATATCGCTTTCGCGCATAATTAATAAATCCTTACCTTCGTATGAAATTTCTGTACCAGAATATTTTCCATATAAAACTTTATCACCAACTTTAACAGTCATTAAAGTAGAGCAACATTTATCATTACATTTGCAGTCAGAACATTCAGAAGGTTTTCCAGGACCGACAACTAAAACAGTACCTTGTTGAGGTTTTTCTTGTGCAGTATCAGGAAGGATAATTCCGCTAGCAGTTTTTTCATCAGCTGATAGGGCTTCTACTACAACTCTGTCCTCAAGTGGCTTGATTTTTAAAGACATTTTTTTCTCCTTTTAAAATATGTCAATTATAATGGCGAATTTTAATATTTATGAAAAACAATTACAATTTTTTTTTATAGATAGATGGATAAAGAGGATTATCGACCGGTACTTCCAAACCCGCCTTCACCCCTTGAAGAAATTGATAATTCATCAACTATTTCAAACTCTATTGGAGAACTATCAACTGCAACTAACTGAAAGTAACGCTCACCCTCTTTAACTTCGTAATCTTCATCATAAATATTGTCAACCATAGCAACAATTTCACCTCTATAACCTCCATCAATTAATCCAATTGAATTAGCTAATCGCAAAGGAGTCTTTGATATACTTGAACGGGGAAAGAGATAATAAGCTTTATTGTCTAAATTTTCACAAGCAATTTGCATATGAATAGAGGAGGATGATTTTCCTTTGATCAATTGATTATCTACTACAAATAAATCTAAACCTGCATCTCCAGAGTGAAAATGAGAGTGATTATCGTATAATGAACGAACTTTACTATTAAAAGGTTTAATTTTTAATTTCATTTCTATGAATTAAAGTTCTTATAGGGAAAGGTATTTCAATATTTTCTTCTTGATATCTAACATGAAGTCTCTTAATAAATTCATTTAAGATTTCATTGTGATCACCAAAAGCCTTTCCCTGAAAATAAATAAAAAAGTTAATACTTGAATCACCAAACTCTCTAAATCTTATGGTTGGATCATATGATTTGTCGACACATTCAAGTTTTGCATGTATTTCTTTTGCCACTTCTAATGTGATTTTTTCTACATGAGACAAATCACTATCATATGCAACACCAATTTGAATTGGAACTCTGAAAGAAGCATCTTCTTTAGTATAATTTTTTGAAATTGAGCCCGATAGAACTGAATTAGGTATAGAAATAATATTATTAGATCTCTCTTTTAGGGTAGTAAATCTCCAGCCAATATTCTGAATGTAACCTTGATATCCGTTATCAAGCTCTATATAATCTCCTTCTTTCATTGTTTGACTGAGCAAAAGGTTGATTCCTCCAAAAAGATCAGAAAGTGTATCTTTCATAGCTAAAGACACTGCCAAACCTCCAACACCTAAAGCTGTAATCAAAGGAGCAATCGAAACATTAAAAGACTGAAGAATATAAATAATAGCTAAGGAAAAGATTGAGAAATTAACTAATCCCTTAAAAATTCCTGTTGATGGAACTGAACTGTTTGATGATGACCATAAATCAAGAAGCCCAATTATTATTCTAGATAATGTAAAGCTAATAGAAATAACTAAGAAAGCAGATACTATGTTTGATGCTAGCAACGCATATGTTTCTGACAATACACTATTTTTAATTGCAATAGATAGTGAACCAAGAAAAAACCAAAAAACCAAAACTGAATTTATAGAATTGATGGCAATATCATCACCTTTCCATGAAGTATTTTTAGTCAGTGATTTAATTTTGCTAAAAATATATTTTTTAAAAAACAATCCTGAAACGATACCAATCAAAATGATAAACAAAGGATTCAGAGAGCTCTCCCAAAGATAGATTAGTTTGTTAATAATTTCATTCATATGTGAGATAATAGTTAAAAATGGTTATTTAAACAACAAATAGAGTTTCAGGGATCAATCCAATCATTATTGTCTTTTATTAGAGTAATTAATTCTTCAACAGCATTTTTACTATCAACATTTCTTTGTACTAATTCCTTTCCTTTATAAAGAGAAATTTTTCCTTTTCCAGATCCAACATAGCCATAATCTGCATCAGCCATTTCTCCTGGTCCATTAACAATACATCCCATTACAGAAATCTTTAATCCTTTCAAATGACTAGTAGATTCCTTTACCAAATTAGTTGTTTTTTGTAAATCAAATTGAGTTCTTCCACAAGAAGGGCAAGATATATAGTCAGTTTTAAAAATTCTTCTTCTGGTATTTTGAAGAATAGTAAATGCCAGTTCAGAAGAGAACTCTTTCTTATTATCTAAATTTAACCAAATTCCATCACCAAAACCTTCAAGAAGAAGAGTACCAATATCAATCGAAGCATGAATAGCTAAATCATTAATATCTTTGGAAAGGTAATTGCATTTAAATATAACTGGAAAATTAATATTCTCTTTTTCAAAATAGTTCAAAAGTTCAATTACTTCACCTCTACTGAAATTTTCTAAATCAAGAATGATGACCAGGTTAGAATCTAATGATTTTAGAATATCCTTTCTTGCAGATTTCTTACTTAAAATCAAAAAGTTTAATTTATTTGATAATATTTTACTCTTTCTTAAATCTTCTATTGATGAAAACAATGGAAAAGCATTTTCTTGAATTTCTAGAAAATTTTTAGAAGGTATCAAATAATTATTATTTGGATTTAAAGAATTAGCTTCTTCTGAAAAAATTAAGTCAGGTTTAAAAGCATCATTAGTTTTCGGATCAGAAATAACTACAGGAGCATTTTCACCTCCAATGAAATTAATAGATTTGGATTCTCTTTTTAAAAAGGAAAAACTTCTATTGGATTTAAAATTACTTTCAGATTGGTCTGTAGATAAAACTTTATCAATAATTTGCTTACAGACAGGAATTTCATACTTAGAATCCTCTGTCAAAGAAACTCTAATTGTATCTCCAATTCCTTCCAGTAATAGTAATCCAATTCCAATTGAAGATTTGATTCTACCATCAATTCCGTCTCCAGCTTCTGTAACTCCTAAATGTAATGGATAGTACATATCTTCCTTATTCATTTTGTAGACTAACAATCTATAAGCATGTACCATTACTAACGGGTTGCTTGACTTCATTGATAAAACTATTTGGTCAAAATTGTTTTTCTTACAAATTCGAAGAAATTCTAGAGCACTTTCTACCATTCCAAGAGGAGTATCACCATACCTATTCATAATTCTATCTGATAAAGATCCATGATTTGTTCCAATCCTTAAAGCAGTTTTATGTTTCTTACAAGATTCAATAAGCGGAATTAATTTCTCTTCAATCTTTACTAATTCAGAGTTGTATTCTTCTTCAGAGTACTCAAAGGTTAAAAATTTTTTTCTATCAATAAAATTCCCGGGATTAATTCTTACCTTTTCAACAATTGAGGAAGCCTCTAATGCAGCATTTGGAGTAAAATGTATATCTGCAACTAAGGGAGTGTTATAACCTTTTTTTCTTAAACCATCCTTGATAAATGCAAGGTTTTTAGCTTCATTAATATTTGGAGCTGTAAAGCGAACTAGCTGAGATCCAGCTTCAATAATTTCAATAGCTTCATTAATGCAATCAGTTGTATTTAAAGTACTAGATGTAACCATTGATTGAACGACAATATCAAAATTACTTCCAATATTAACTTGCCCAACCTTTACTGTATTTGTTTTTCTTCGCATAATTAACGTACTTTAAAAGACGTCAAAGACAAAATAGCTAACAGGATAGCAATTAACCAGAATCGAATAACTACTCTTGATTCAGGCCATCCCTTTAGTTCAAAATGATGATGGATTGGAGCCATAAGAAAAAATTTTCTAGGAGTTCCATATTTCTTTTTTGTGTATCTATGGTAGAAAACCTGAATAATAACCGACAAAGCTTCTACAACAAAAATACCTCCAACGATAACTAATAAGGCTTCTTTTTTTAAAAGAATCGCTAAAGTTCCTAATGCAGCACCAGTAGAAAGAGAACCTACATCACCCATAAAAATAAGCGCAGGTCTAGCATTGAACCATAAAAAACCTAAACAACCTCCAAAAAAAGCAGCGGCAAAAATTGTTAACTCACTCGCCAAAGGAAGATATTGGATATAAAGATATTCTGTAAAATCTACTCTTCCAGAAATATAAGCAATTAGAATAAATACACTGATTGAAATTGCTAGTAAACCTGTTGCTAGTCCATCTAAACCATCAGATAGGTTTACAGCATTTGAAGTAGCAGTGACTACAAGAATTATAAAAAAAGTATAAATAATCGCATTATCTAAATTGAAAACAACATCCTTAAAAAATGGAACAAACGTTTGAAATGTGTATTCACCATAAACATTCGATGATATTAATAAATAGGAAATTAGAATTCCCAATATCGCCTGTGAAATCAATTTATATCTAGCACTTAATCCATCTTTTTTCTTTTTTACTACTTTCAAATAATCATCAATAAAACCTACGGTACCCATCCAGACCATAGATAAACAAACTATTCTAATAAAAAGATTTGACAGGTCTGCAAAAATTAAAGTAGGTATAATAGTTGAAAAAATAATCAATACTCCCCCCATAGTAGGGGTATTAGCTTTTTCTTTGTGAGATTCTGGTCCAAAATCTCTGATATTTTCTTTAACCTGCAATCTAATTAGAGCCTTTACAATCTTTGATCCAAAGATAAAACAAATTAATAGAGCTAAAATTGCACTTGATCCAGCTCGAAAAGTGATATAGCTATAAAGATTGCTGATGGGGGAAAAACTATCACTAGTAAAAAGTTCTAAAAACATACACTCACCTACTTTCAGAAATCAATTTTTCAATTATGTGGTTTAAATTCATCGATCTGGATCCTTTAAAAAGCAAAACATCATTTGATTCAATTATATTTATCAATTCCGAATATAAATCTAATTGATTATCAAAATGAAAATTATTTGGAATATTTAAAGCTGATACATGTGTTTCTTTAGCTAAATCACCTATGGTAAGTAAATAATTAATTTTGTTATCGATTAGTTTTCCTAAAGATGCATGAAAATCTTTTTCATTCTTTCCAAGTTCTTTCATATCTCCAAAAATAAAAATTTTCTTATTTATTTTTTTAATCTTTAATAAATGAAAATTTTTAATTGCAGCCTGAACAGAACTTGGATTAGCATTGTATGAGTCATCAATTATAAAGATTTTTTTTCCACGAAAAATGATTTCAAAGATGTTACCCCTACCAGATGGTAAAGAAAAATCCCTCAAACCATTTAATAATTTTTTTTCATTAATAGATAGGACTTCCATTAAAATGGTAACTACTAAAGCCATATTATAGATCAAATAATGATTTGATGAAAAAATAGAATCTTTTAGTATTTCTTTTACTTTTAGTGAAACTGCTTCAATATTTTTCTCAGGCCCAAAAGATCCGTTTTTAGAAAATTCTATAATTTTCTTTTTTTCATTTTTTATATTTTCAACATCCAAAAAGCCTTCCATATGAGCTTCAGCTATAGATGTTACAAAACCATAATCTGGATTAATCATTTTTGTCAATTTTTCAATATCACCTTTCTGGTTCGCACCGAATTCAAAAATGTAATAATCTGAATTCAAGCTAAAAGAAAAAAGACTTAGTGGAACTCCAATTGATGTATTATAATTACCTTCTGT
>JAFMFP010000036.1 GCA_017856055.1 Fidelibacterota bacterium
AAGAACTATTTCATTTCTGGTATCTTTATGCAAGCTGAACAAAAGAACAGAAACAATAGAATTTATCCAATGGAAGTTCTTGAACCAAAGGTAGATAAGTATATAACTGAATTTGTAGAAAAAAATCGTGCTTTTGGTGAACTAAACCATCCACAAGGTCCAACCGTAAATTTAGATCGTGTTTCTCACATTGTTAAAAACTTATCATGTGAGGGAAAAAACTTTATGGGTAAAGCCAAAATTATGGAAACCCCAATGGGCAAAATTGTTCAAAATTTAATGGACGAAGGTGCAAAACTTGGTGTTTCCACAAGAGGTATGGGTTCATTGAAATCTGCTAATGGTATAAACATGGTTCAACCAGACTTTATGCTTGCAGCAGTAGATATTGTTGCAGATCCATCCGCTCCAGATGCATTCGTAGATGGTATCATGGAAGGAAAAGAATGGATCTGGGATAATGGTGTACTTAAAGAACAAACAATATCTGAATACAAAAAAGCAATAAAAAGAACTTCATCTAAGCAGATGAAAGAAGAATTTTCTAAACTCTTCGAAGACTTTTTAAGAAAATTATAAGTATACGTTTCACTAGGTTTAAATTAAAGATTTTTATACATATACCAGAAAGGCATCAAGGAGCTTATTGATGAGTAACCGAAAAGTAAATCAAAAAGAAATAAACGAAGCAGTCCAACAAGGACTTCGTAATTTCAGAGAATCAACCGATTCCGCAAGAACAGTAGATCCTGCAGGTTATGAAGATCCAGCACTGTATCAAGACGCAACTGGCAAAGGTGCTATTCTTCAGACACTTCAAACCCCACACGATGCAGCACAAAATGCTGCTACAATCGCAGCAAAACCATCTGACGCACAAGGTGGTGGTGTTGTTGCTTCTTCAAACGAAGAGGAAGAGGGTGAGCAAGAGGAAGTCAAAGAATTCACATCAACCGCAGACTACTTAGCAAGTCTTCTTGATGAGGAATCACTTTCAGAAGACTTTACAGAAAAGCTCACAACAATCTTTGATGCTGCTCTAAATGAAAGAATTGAATTTATTCAATCAGAAATGCAAGAATCATTCAACTCAGCACTCAACGAGCAAGTTGAATCAATTACAGAAGATTTATCTGAGAAGTTAGATGACTTCCTTTCATATGTTGTTCAAGAGTGGACAACAGATAACTACCTAGCCATCGAAAGAGGCATTAAGGCTGATATCGCAGAGTCATTCCTTTCTGGACTCAAGGCACTCTTTGAATCACACTACATCGAAATGCCTGACGAAAAGGTAAACGTTGTTGATGAACTTCACAACGTAAATGAAGATCTCGAATATAAGCTCAATGAACAACTTCAAAGAAACATCGAACTTATGGGTATGCTTAACAAAACAGCAGCTCAGTCAGCATTTGCTTCACTTTGTGAAGATATGACTGATACCCAAGTCGAAAGATTTGCACAACTCGCAGAAACAGTTGAATATGAAGACTACGATCAATATGTTCGTAAGCTCAACATTCTCAAAGAGTCATTTATTGGTTCTAACCGACAGTCACATGCAGTCGAGTCAGCACCAACAAATATGTTAACAGAAGATATTGTCCATAACGGAGGAAATGATCCGCTTATGGAAGCATACAGTAAAGCTATAGGATTCCAAAACAGGAACAAGAAATAATTTCCAAGGAGAAAAAGGGATATGTTTACACATAAAGACGACAACACACCATACGATCAATTAGTCGAGAAGTGGACACCACTTCTAGATCACGATTCACTCGATTCAATCGGTGATTACCACAAGAAGAGAGTTACCGCTGTTCTTTTAGAGAACCAGCAGAATGCTCTTCGTGAACAGTACCTCACCGAACAACCAGCCAACAACATGGGTGGTAACTTTATCAACCCACAAGTTGGTACAGCCGGAAACCTTGCTGGTTATGATCCAATTCTTATCAGCCTTGTTCGCCGTGCTATGCCAAACTTAATGGCATATGATCTCTGCGGTGTTCAACCAATGACCGCTCCAACCGGACTCATCTTCGCTCTCAGAAGCCGTTACGGTGGTGGTACAGGTGGTGCTGAAGCTCTATTCCAAGAAGCCAACCCATACGCTGGTGCTACAGCATTATCACAGTCCGCAGGACTCTCTGCTGACCCAATGGGTTCAACTGGCAATAGAGCCGGCATCAATACCCTAGTCACTGCACAAGGCGATTTCCGTGGTATGTCAACCGCTACCGCTGAAGGTCTTGGCTCTGGGGGAGGAAACCAAGATTTCAATGACATGGGATTCTCAATCGAGAGAATCGCAGTCGAAGCAAAGACCAAAGCACTCAAGGCTGAGTACACCACTGAACTCGCCCAAGACCTCAAGGCAGTTCACGGTCTTGACGCCGAAACTGAACTCGCTAACATCCTCTCAACCGAGATCCTTAGCGAAATCAACCGCGAAGTCATCCGTACTCTCTATAGAAACGCCAAGCTTGGTTGTCAGCAGTTTGATATTGCAACTGGTGGTATCTATGACCTCTATGCCGACTCAGACGGTCGTTGGTCAGCAGAACGCTTCCGTGGACTCATGTTCCAAATCGAGCGTGAAGCTAACATCATCGCCAAGGATACCCGTCGCGGTAAGGGTAACTTCGTAGTCTGTACTTCAGATGTTGCATCAGCCCTCGCCATGGGTGGCTTCCTCAACATCTCACCAGCACTCAATGTTGCTCTTGAGTCAGATGACACAGGTAACACCTTCGTTGGTACACTCAACGGTAAGTTTAAGGTCTACATTGATCCATATGCTTCCTCAAATGTTAGCACTAACTCTACCGCTGATTATGTAACTGTTGGTTATAGAGGTGCAAGTCCTTATGACGCAGGTTTCTTCTACTGCCCATACGTTCCACTACAAATGGTCAGAGCAGTTGATACCAGCACCTTCCAGCCAAAGATTGGCTTCAAGACTCGTTACGGAATGGTTGCAAACCCATTCGCTAACAGCAAGAATCTTGAAACTCTCGGTGGAAACCAATACTACCGTATCTTCGGTGTCAAGAACCTCCACGGTCTTGCCGGATCCACCTTCGGTTCCGCATCCTGATAATTAAATATCAGAAAAATAAAGGAGCACTCTTCGGAGTGCTCCTTTTTTTTATATAAATAGTATTATGACAGACAGACTTCTTGGCAATAAGCCAACAACTTATAATTTACTAACTGCAAACCAGTTTAAATTTTCCACCTCAAGAATACCTATTCTTAGTGAATTTGTTACTGGTGTTAATGTACCTTCCATAGAATTTATAAGCACAGATCTCAAAACTGCCTATGGAGTGAATATTCCTATAGGTACAGGTAAGTATATTTTTTCAGATTTGACTGTTAATTTTTTAGTAGATGAAGAATTGGAATCGTGGCGAGAAATATACGAATGGATTCGTCGTCTAGGACCAATGAATGATAATTCAGAAGAAGTTATGTATGATAATTGCTTTGATTCTAGTACTACTGCAGAATTATTAATAATGAATAAAGCATATAAACCCAATTTTAAATTTGTTTTTTATAATTTCTTTCCGATAGCCTTAACTGGATTATCATTTACAAGCACAGGTTCTGACACACTACAGGTGTCATCTGCTGCTACATTTAGATTTGCATATTATGAACTAGAAAATATATGAGGTGAAAATGAATATTGAAACTCTTCGTCAATTAGTAGAAGAAGATATTAAAATTAATGAAACCGATCTAAACTCAGAATCACTCAGAACTCCACAATTGCATAACAAATATCTTGTTTTATATGAGAACTCCAAACTACAACTTGAAAAGTTGGAATTTGAAGAAAAAATATTAAAAAGAGATAAGTGGTTATATTATACTGGAAAAATGGGGGATGATGATTTAAAGAAAAATGGCTGGGAACCATTTGAACACAACATATTAAAAACAGATATTCCAATGTTCTTAGATTCAGATCGGGATCTGCAGAAGATTAGAGCAAAAATATCTTTACAAAAATCAACATGCTCTTATTTGGAAGAGGTAATTAAAATTATTACAGGAAGACAATGGAATATAAAATCTGCAATTGAGTGGATTAAATTTACACAAGGAATTTGATGGATATAATCATTCGGCAAAAAGATGCAGTTAATTTGATTGTAGAATCAGAAAAAGATATAGCAAAAGAACTAAACGGCTATTTTACATTCTACGTTCCAAATTATCAATACACTCCAGCATATAAAAAGAAAATATGGGATGGTCAGATAAGGCTATTCAATCTATACGGAAGAACAATATATGCTGGGTTGTTAGATTATATCATTCGTTTTGCAGAAGACCGTAAGTACAAATACGAGATAGACAGTGAGAAGTTATTAGAGAAAGGGACTGAAACTAAAGAACAGTTCGTGGATTTTGTTAAGTCTTTAAAGTTAAAAATAACTCCCCATGTACATCAGTTAAAGGCAGTTTATCATGCCATCAGAAGAAAAAGAGCACTACTTTTATCACCGACTGGTAGTGGTAAATCTCTGATTATTTACATGTTGGTTCGATATTGTCTGAATCAACCCACAAATAAAAAGATACTTATCGTAGTTCCTACAGTTGGCTTGGTGAATCAATTATACAATGACTTCAAGGATTATGCAAATAAGACCTGGAATGTAGAAGGAAATACACATCGTATTTTTTCAGGTGAAGAAAAGGCTAGCAACAAACCAATTGTAATATCAACCTGGCAAAGTCTTTATAAGATGCCAAAGGAGTTCTTTGATAAGTTTGATTGTGTTTTTGGAGATGAGTGTCACTTATTCAAGGCAAAGTCTCTTGCTGGTCTTATGACCAAGATGACGAATGCTCACTTCAGAATCGGAACTACAGGCACACTAGATGGAACACAAACACATAAACTTGTCATTGAGGGATTATTTGGTAAACTGTATAACGTCACTTCGACCAAGAAACTTATTGACAAGAACCTATTATCTGACATAGAAATAAAGTGTTTGATTCTTGGATATGATGATGAAGCTGTCCAAGAAATGAAACGGAAAACGTATCAGGAAGAAATCAGTTATATAATATCTAACACAAAACGAAATGAGTTTATAAAGAAACTTTCCCTTAACCTCAAGGGAAATAGCCTTGTACTGTTCAACTATGTTGAGTTGCACGGTAAGGTTTTATATGATATAATACAACAAGAATCAGAGGATAAAAAGATATTCTTTATCTACGGAGGTACTGATGCAGATCAGAGAGAAAAAATACGACACATCCTCAATCAAGAGGAGAATGCCATTTTGATTGCTTCTTATGGAACTTGTTCAACTGGAATTAACATTCCAAGAATAAACAATGTTGTATTTGCTTCACCATCTAAATCTGTTGTGCGAGTACTCCAGTCGATTGGAAGAGGTTTGAGAAAGGCACAGGGAAAAGATAAAACCTTTGTTTACGATATATCAGATGATTTTTCATACAAGAGTTATAAGAACCATACTATGAAACACCTAGATGAACGATTAAAGATATATAATAATGAGAAGTTTCCATACGATCTGACAAGAATCAAAATATGAGGAGAACATCATGGATCCAGCATACAGAATTCTTAAATTGAAGTCAGGTGAGGAAATCATTACTAAATTAGTAGAGTCAGAAAAGGGTAAACTGTCAATGGAATTTCCAATGACTTTCCGAACTATGCTCATGACTGATCCATATACAGGATCCCAGAGGGAAGTTACAATTTTAAGAGACTGGGTATCTTATACTGCTGATAAATTTATTAAAATACCAAGAGATTTAGTGATTAGTTATAGCACTCCATTGAAGGAGGCTATCTTTTTGTATGAGAAAGAAAAAGAAAAAAAACAAAGTGACACCAAGCCAAAATCAATAAAGAATTTGGATTCGGTGAAAAAAGATATGGAGAATGAATTTCAAAAATATCTTGATTCTATTATTGATCAAGCAAAAAAGATGTCTGACGAAGATGGGGATGCTAGATCTTTGGCTGAGATTTTAGGTATGGGAATGAATGGTGAAGAAGTTGAATGGGAGTTTGAATTTCAATTTCCCCCAGAAGAAATTAGCGATGAAACTACGGAGGAACAAACCAATCATCCAGATTATGGTAATCGTTGGACTGATTGGAGTTCTGATCCTAGAGAATACTAATTACCCTTCTCTCTCGTGAACACTCGAATTATACTACGGTTTTTTAAAATGTCAAGGGTAAAATATGGCGAATAACTACATTGATAATGAACGATTCTTTGATGAGATAAAAGAATGGAAGAAAAAGGTATTGGAAGCAATTCTACAGGGAGATGAAAAACCACCTGTCAGCGATTACATAGGTGAATGCTTTTGGAAGATAGCAGAGCACCTATCTTTTAAATCCAACTTTGCAAACTATCGATTTCGAGAAGATATGATTGGAGATGCAGTTGAGAACTGCCTCATGTATGCCCATAACTTTGATCCAGATAAATCAAAGAATCCATTTTCTTACTTTACCCAAATAACCTATTACGCATTTATTCGTAGGATAGAAAAAGAGAAGAAACAGAATTATGTTAAGTTTAAGATGCTAGAACATTTAGATGAAGACGGATCGGTGCGAAGATGGTTCAATGACAATTTCTTTGATTCTGATAAGAATGTTGATGACCATTTGGCGGAAATGTTTTCTTTATCGAAAACGGATTTGCAGAAATTTGACACAAAGAAAAAAGGCAAAGCGAATGAAGATAGCAATAATAAATGATACCCATTTTGGAGCAAGAAATGACCATCAGCTATTTTTAGATTATTTTCTTT
>JAFMFP010000037.1 GCA_017856055.1 Fidelibacterota bacterium
CTTTACACGCAGGATGTCGGGAGTTCGAATCTCTCATCGCCCACATAAGTTTTTTTTCTTAAATTCTTTACATAACATTTCAAGGATACAAATATGAAAAAGCTATTTTTTACCATCGTTATTATTAATCTTCTTCATTCCCAATCTACTGTGGATATCAACAATCAAGAGGTATTAGTCATGCCGAATGAAGCTGTTGTGGAAGTGTTTGGAATGGTTTGTTCTTTTTGTGCTTATGGGTTGGAAAAAAATCTATCAAATCTAGATAAGATTAATTCTAAAAAATATACTAATGGAGTTTATGTAGATATTGATAATCAATATCTGAAAATTGCTTTTCAACCAAAATCACAGATTGATTATAAAAAAATTCATTCGTTGATCATTGATGCAGGTTTTACCCCAAATGTCATTTATTCAATAGAAAAGAATGAATTAAGTCAACATACAATTGATAAAACAGGAAATATGAAATCAATGAAGCATATGCATAAACATGACCATGGAGATTCTCATGACCATGATAGTATGTAATATTCAAAATGTTCAGTAAAAAACTTTTTTTATCCTTCCTATTTTGTAGTTATTTATTTTCTCACCCAGTCATTTTTAAGGGAGGGAAAGTTTTCTGGATTACTCAACAACCCAACTCTTTTGATTTTCGATTTGGAAAATCTCTTTCTGCCAATTGGCTTGTAGGGGGTCGTTTTTATGAAGATAAGTCTACCAATGAATCTTTTGGTTTAATTAATAATAACTACTTATTAAAGAGATGGAATGCCCCTAATTCCCAAGCGAATCTTTATCTCTTGTCAAGCATTGGATCTGAGATTGAAACTTCTAAAACATTAGCTTCATTAGGAATACATGCGGATTGGGAAGATAGAAGATTTATGACAATGCAAATGGCTGAATATTACTCTCATTCAAGTATGTGGATGTTGGACACTCGTTTAGCAATCAGTCCTTATTTAGTTGATTACACTAAAATGTCTACTTGGTTGATTGCGCATTATAAAATTTCTATTAAAGATGGAAAACAAACTTCCGAATTACTACCAATTATTCGACTATTCAAGTCCAATTACTTAATTGAATTTGGAGCTAATAAAGATAATGATGCTTTTTTATCTTTTATGCTGCATTTTTAATAACGTTTCTTAATCAATTTTAATGCTTTTCTATTGTATATTTATTCATGAAAAGAACAGCTATAGTTGCTTTAGGTGGAAATGCTCTATCCAATAAAAAGCAAGCAGGTACTATTGAAGATCAATTCGATAATACAAGAAAATCACTATCGCAGATTGCAAAATTTTTACAGTTAGATTATAATCTTTGTCTAACGCATGGTAACGGTCCTCAAGTAGGTGATGAATTACTTAGAATGGACCTTACTAAAGAAACAGTTCCGCCCTTACCGCTTGGAGTTTGTGTTGCGGGTACCCAAGGAACGATTGGATATATGATCCAGCAAACCTTTCAGAATATTCTTTCTCAAAAAAATATTAATCGAGAAGTTGTTACATTGGTAACACAGGTGATGGTTGATGCTAATAGTCCAGCTATCAAAAATCCTACAAAGTTTGTTGGGAAAAGATATACGGATGATGAAGCAGAAATTATGTCAGATTCTATGGGGTGGATCATGAAAGAGCAAGAGCCTGGCTATTGGAGAAGAGTTGTACCATCGCCTGATCCTGAATTTGTCATGCATGGACTGAGTATTCGAACCTTAGTTCAATCGGGAAGTATCGTTATTGCAGCAGGAGGAGGTGGTATCCCTGCTTTTATTTCAAAAGATGGACAGCTTGAAGGTTTAGATGCTGTCATTGATAAGGATTTAACTGCTGCGAAATTGGGAAGAGTAATCCGAGCCAACGAATACTATATTATTACTGATATTGAAAATGTCTATCTAAATTTTGGACAGCCCAATGAAGAACCGATCTATAGAATGACTGATGATGAAGCAAAACAATATCAAGCGGAAGGTCATTTTCAAACTGGAAGCATGGCTCCTAAAATTCGATCTGCAATTTATTTCCTTAAACATCATGGTGAAAAAGTAATTATTACTAATATTAATAATCTTAGCAAAGCGATTGATGGGCAAGCTGGAACAGTTATTTACAAAAATGATAAAATATAATCATTGAAGAAAAATTAAGCTTTCTTCGAGATTACCATCATTGACTGATGGTTGGATATTCATCATAGAACACATCATTTCATAAAGATGAATATTTTTAATTCGTGGACCGAAAAACCCTTTCTTAAAATCTGGTCCGGTTCCAATGAAAATTCCATGCATGTCAGTAGCAGTGGGGCTATATCCATGATCTCCACCACGTAAGTTCCCTTTAAATTGAGAACGATCTTTAATGATAGTCCAGTGATTTGATGCAATCAGAGTTAAATCTTGAATTCTCGGGTTATCTGTTAAATAGTATTCTGATGGGAAACCATAGCGTTTATAGACTTCTAATTCAGGATGAACTTGAAAGAGACTTTGATAGATGGATTCAATTTCATTATCATTAACCACATCCAGTTGAGCAAAAGGTCCAGTTTCAACAATATTTAACTTTGTTAAATCGACATAATCACTTAGAAAAATAACAGAATCAGAAGAAGTGGAAGCCATTCCATGATCTGAAACGATTATAATATTTGTTTCTTCAAGAATACCCCTTGCTTTTAAGCCATCTAGAAGTATTCCAATATTTTCATCAGCCTCAATGATTGAATCTATCACTTCTGGTGAATCAGGACCATAACGATGACCAGCATTATCAACAATGTTCATATAGGTTGATAAAAAAGTTGGTCGACTACTTCCTTGAAGATCAAGCCAAGAAAGAATTTTTTCCATTCGTTGAGGATTGGTAATGGATTCATCGTAAACATACCATTCAGATGGTCTTATACCCATAATTTCTGCATCTGAAGTAGGCCAAAACATCGTCATTGCTCTTAGGTCTTGTTTCTCAACTGTTACCCAAATTGGTTCACGATTTAACCATTTTCCATCTTGAGCTGCAGTACTTCCTTGCCCAATGTAATAACGTTCTTTAAAAATTGGATCATACATTCTGTTTGAAATAATTCCATGATTATTAGGGTGAGATCCTGTCACGATACTTAAGTGATTCGGAAAAGTTTTACTTAAATAAGAAGGAATGAGTCCTTCAGCGCGTACTCCATTCTCAATAATTCTGTCAAAATTAGGAGTATCAGTTTTTTCAAAATAATCCCATCGAAAGCCGTCAATAGAAATCAAAATGATTGGAGTTCTTGACTCTAAATAGCGGGACTGTACGTCAATGTTTTGTTTACAGCTAATGAAAAAGAAAAGGGATGTAAGTATTATGCTGTGAGAGATTTTCATGTAAAAATTTACAACAGAAAAAAATATTTTGAAGAAAAAAAGGCTGGATTAACCAGCCTTTTTTATTGGTACTAATTTTTATTAGCAGGTTCGAAATTTCTCCATAGACCTAAATCATCATGATATTCGGTTAATGGATGAAAGTAGCCATTATAACGACTTCTTTCTTCTTGAGAAAATGCTGCTTCTACATAAGGTGCGTTATCAACATTATCTGCATCTCCCATTGAAGCATACTCGGTAATGTAATAAACTGGAACTCTTCCACCTTCGATGGAATCTGACCATAAATGTGTTAAGACTTTTTGACTTAAGATTTTTGGATTCTTTTTAACAACTTCATTTGCAAATTTCTTGAGTAAATCTAGTCTTTCATCGGCTGATCCATTTTCAATTGATCCGAGGCTCTTAAAATAGCGAACGCTAACCACTACTACTGGTCCTGACACCAGTGTTTCTTCTCCAGTTAAAGTAATTTTGCGCTTTTTCTCAAGAGCAGTCCAATTTTCAAAAATATGAACATCTTCATGATAACTTTGAAAATGTCTATTATAGTTTCTTACTGCAGTTGTTCTTTCATCCTGATTTCTCCATGCCATCTGATTAAGATTATTCACTCCCGCATAATCTGTAGCATCACCCATATTGCGAAATTCTCCTAAAAGATGAACATCTTGAACGCTTCCTGTCCAGTAATGAGTTAACATCATCGAACTTAACAAATTACGTGCCACTGGATTTCTTTTTGAGTGAAATTCAGTCACATCATTTACGCGATCTGTCCAAGTTGCTCCTTCAATTTCAGACATAGGATTCCATTTATATTTTGACCAAGTAACAACCGTATTTCCTTGATTATATTGTGCAAAAATAAATGAAAAAAGAACGGATAAGATAATTAGTCTTTTCATTTTTTCTCCTTGATTAGTTTTAAGTATATTAGATTGAAAGTATAGTAAATATTTTTTAAAAAATATGATACAAAAAAATCAAAATAATTTAGCTATTTCTCAAGAATTCTGGAAAAAAGAAGGAAAACGAATCGATTGGTTTACTGAATATACTAAAGTAAATGAAAGCAATTTTTCTCAAGGCCATATTGAATGGTTTTCTGACGGAATTTTGAATGCGTCCTATAATTGTATAGATCGACATATTTTACAAGGAAATGGAAATCGCACTGCCCTTATTTGGCAATCCAACGATCCTGCTGTCTCAAAAAAAATTTCGTATCAAGAATTATTAGATCAAGTTTGCGCTTTTTCTAATGCATTAAAAGAAATCAATATTCAAAAAGGCGATAGGGTCTGTATTTACATGCAAATGATTCCAGAAGCCATTGTTGCCATGCTTGCATGCGCAAGAATTGGTGCTATTCATTCTGTAGTCTTTGGTGCTTTTTCCAGTACCGCTCTTGAGAACAGAATCAACGATTCACAGTGCAAGGCACTTATTACCCAGGATTTCGGAATCAGAGGTTTAAAACTAGATATTCCTATGAAAGATAACGCCGACAAAATATTAGACAATTGTCCTTCAATTGAAAAAGTCATTGTTGTCAATCGTAGTAATAATTCTATCAATATGCAACAAGGCAGAGATATTTTTTGGCACGATTTCGTTATGAATCAACCCAGGACATGCGAACCAGAAAAAATGAATGCCGAAGATCCTTTGTTTATTCTTTATACTTCTGGGTCTACTGGAAAACCTAAAGGTGTACTTCATACCACAGGAGGTTATTTAGTTTATACTTCTTATACACATCAGAAAGTTTTTGATTATCAACAAGGAGACATTTACTGGTGTACTGCAGATATTGGTTGGATTACAGGACATTCCTATATTGTTTATGGCCCCTTATCTAACGGAGCAACCCAAGTAATTTTTGAAGGGGTTCCAAACTATCCTGATTTTGGACGGTTTTGGCAAATTATAGAACAACATCAAGTCAATATTTTCTATACGGCTCCAACGGCTTTAAGGGCTTTAATGAAAGAAGGGAATTCATGGCCTCAACGCTACAATCTTGATTCTTTAAAAGTGCTAGGAACAGTAGGGGAGCCGATTAAGTCACCAGAATGGAGATGGTATTATGAAATTATTGGACAATCAAATTGTCCAATTGTAGATACTTGGTGGCAAACTGAAACTGGAGGAATACTGATCTCTCCTATTCCGCATCAAACTGAACTAAAGCCTGGTTCAGCCACCCACCCTTTGCCTGGTATTTTCCCTGAGATTTTAGACGAAAATCAAAAAAAAATCGAAGAAGCCAATAAGACAGGGTTTTTAGTAATCACCGAATCATGGCCAGGGCAAATGCGAACTGTTTATGGCGATCACCAACGATTCATTGATACCTATTTTTCTCAAGCACCGGGAAATTATTTTACAGGAGATGGAGCCTATGTTGATGAAGATGGTTATTATTGGATTACTGGAAGAGTTGATGATGTCCTGAATGTCTCCGGTCATCGTATTGGAACAGCGGAAGTTGAGGGTGCAATTGGTGCAGCAAATGGAGTTGCTGAAGCAGCAGTTATTGGTTATAACCATGAAATTACTGGAGAAGGAATTTATGCTTTTGTTACGTTGATGACAGGAATTGATCCATCAGAAGCTATTAAAAATGATATTTTAGCATCTGTAGCTAAAATAATTGGACCTCATGCAAAACCAAGTGTTATTCAGTTTGTTTCAGGATTACCCAAGACACGATCTGGAAAAATCATGAGAAGGATTCTTAAAAAAATCGCCCAAAACGAAAGTGATTTGGGCGATATCTCAACTCTGGCAGATCCCAGCGTAATTGATAGTTTATTAAAAAAGTAGACTTACTCTTTATCCTTGCAATCTTCACACATGGTTTTCTTTTCCTTGCAATCTTCACACATGTATGTATCTTTTTTCATCATTCTTTTTTTCATCATCATTTTCTTCCCTTTTTGCGGAGTCCAAGACGATTTATTCTTTAATGTAAATGATTTGTATTCGTCGGCTGAAAGCTCTTTTCCGTTCACAGTTACTTTCATTTTCTCTTCGCCATCAATGATTTCTTTCTCGATTCTGACATCCATTTGTTCTTGATCTTCAAGATCAATAATTTCATCAAAATC
>JAFMFP010000038.1 GCA_017856055.1 Fidelibacterota bacterium
TAAAAAGTTTTTATCTATACAAGAGGGTCGTAAACTTGACGATCTAGAAGACAGAAGAGAAAGAAAAACTAGACTTAGTGCATTGGCTGCCAAGGGTGGTTTAGGAGCAGCTGCTATGGATTCTTCATCTGGTGGTCTTAGTAATTTTGTAAAAGGTTTAGGTCTTGGTACAATTTTAACTGGAGCAATTGGATTACTGTTTAAACCAATTAAATCTTTATTCAATAAACTAAGTGATGGTATCGGTAGATTAATAGGTACAGAAAGAGGAAAACTTTTAACAGAAAATGATGCATTAAAATCAAGATTAAGAGATTTAGATACTAAATTTAAAGCAGATATTAAAACATTAAAAGTTGAAGCAAATACATTAAAGACAGAAATTGCAAATCAAAAAAGAATAGAAGCTGAATTAAAAAGACAGCATGCAATGGAATTAAAGTCTAAAGACGCTGAAATAAGAAATAATGCAGTAAGAACACAGAAAAATTTAGAGACAGCTCAAGCTAGAAGAGCTATTTTAGAGAGTGAATTAAAAACTGCAAATGCTGAATTAAAAGCTACAAAAAATGCTTTGAGAGAAACAAAGGCTGAAATGTCAGCAGCACGAAGAACTCCAAAGGTTGATGGTCGTGATTTAGCAAAAAGAGTTGCTGCTACTTCCGGTGTAGTTAATCGATTAGAAGGAGTATCAAAAACTCCATTATCAGCGCAACAATTTAGAGAAATGGAAGCTCAAAAGTTTGGTACAAATCTTAAAAATCTAACATATGATACACCGTCAGGTAGTGCAGTATTTAAACAAGTATTACCTAACGGTCAAATTCAATTTGAAGGTAAATTTGGGCCTAAAGGTAGAAAAACAACATTTGCTATATCTCCAGACAAACTAAACGATTTACAAAAAATTCAATTATTTGGTACAACAGATGTTACTCCAGCATCCTTAAAAGCTTTTAATAGATTTGCTAGAGTAGTAGATGTAGCTACTCTAGATCCATTAGGTGTTACTGAAGCTGCAGCTGCAGGTACAAGCGCTGTGGCAAGTAGAATGGGGGCAACAACACTTGCAGCGCGTGCTGCTACCCTTGCATCTACAATAGCTAGACTTAATCCAGCAATTATAGCTTTTTATGCAACTGGTGGAATTAAATCGATGGGTAGAGGTATGCCTTCTGATGAACTAGCTACACTAATATCAAATTTTTTAAGGTTATTATTTCAAAATAAACCTCTTAAAGAAATACTTGAAGCAAGAAGAAAAATACATAATAGTTCATTTTTTACTAATGATGATTGGCTTTTGGTAGGTGTTGCAAAAGCAATTGGTGCATATGATGATTACAAACAACAAATTAATCCAGGCAGTGCAGATGATATTGAACAAGTAACTTTATTACTAGTTGCTACCCCAGAACAACTTGGGCAAATTTTGTTACAATTACATAAAGGAAGTGCAAAATTTTATGAAGCATATGAAGAATATGTATCAAATGCTGATAATATGCAGCAGGCTATCTCAGAGATAAGGTCAAATCCTGGTTTTATGTTTGCTGATAAGGGTACTGTTACGACTATGGCGCGGCTACAATTAAATAAAAATGCATTAATGTATGCTGAAAATAAAACTGGATTAAGTGCACTGATGGCAGCTAGTCCCACTAAAATGAGTAATATTAGATCTCTTGCGACAGGGCAATATTATGGAGGTGAATTTGGTACGAGTGGATCTAATACAGCACCTCCAATTAATATGATTAATACTGATAATAGTCAAGTAATCTCATCATCATCTATGATAACGAATAACGGTCCAGCTGTTGATATTGGAGATTTTATGTTAGCCCCAAACCCTCTTACTGGATTTAGAGGTGCTATGGGATTCTAAGAAAAGGGAGACCGAAGTCTCCCAATTCCCGACTACCGAAGTAGTCTCTCCTTTATGTTATGCCAGCCTTTTGCTCGAGGCTTACTCTGCAACTAGGACCAAATGGTGGCTGGCTTACCTAATTCAGAATTAAAATTTAGCAGAGCCGAGAAATATAGTATCGGTTGCATTACTATATATTATCCTTCATTCGCCAACTTAGCAAAGTAGGACATAGTATCATCATCGTCATCTGCCATATTCATTGATTCGGCAGTGACTGGTTCTACAGTTCTTTGTTCAGGAGCTGCAACAGGTTCATTCATTTGAATCGTTTGATTCATTGTTGGTGCACCCATTGAAACTTCTTCACCAAGTACACGCATCAACTTTGTTCTAAGTTCATCGTATGACTTGTAGTTCTTTGGATTGGTGAACTCACTGAGGTCATGTAGTTGGTTATAGACTGCTTCCAACTTGGCTTCGTCTCCATCATAGAGAGCAGCTGGACTCGAAAACTCTGACTTATCATAATTACGATATCCCTCAACATTGCGAATTTTCAATTTAAAGTCTGCACCAGTCCAAAAATCGAAGGGAATGACCGGAGTTTCATCTGCAAATTCTGGTTTCATAGAATCCATGATCTTATCAAAGATCTTCTTACCAAACTTGTAAATCATTACCTTGCCTTCGTTTTCAGGATTTGACGGATCCTGTAAAACCAAAACATTTGTCACATAATGAAGTCTACGCTTTTGTGTTCTTGCTCTTTCTTTATCTGACTCAATACCAGAATTCCAGAGCTTTGAGTTAAGTTCACCAACTGGATCAGGCTGACCAATAGAAGTGAGACTGTTTTCGATATACCACTGACCAGTTGGACCTTTAAATCCATGATCCCAATATCGTACCCACGGAAGTTCTTGACCTTCTATTGCTGGAAGGAATCGAAGTACTGCATAACCGTTACCGGCTTTATCTACAGTTGGTTTCCAAATTCGATCATCAACATATGATTTTTGTTCACCACCACCAGCGGATTCTGCTGCTTGAACGAGTTTGGAGATTTGATCGCGATTGCGTTTTAGATTTTCGAATGACATCGTATTGTCCTTTATTTACTGAAATGTTAACTGAAGTATTATTATACCACATATTCGTCTTAAGGTAAAGCGATATGTATAATATATATACCATTATTCAAAAAAAGCAGAGTCAAGTGTATTCATTTTTGGTAAAAAATTTAGACTCATTGCCTCTGCCTCGATTTTATCTCGTATAATTGGTGAGATAAATTTTTTGACATCTTCTGGTTCGATGTCGTTTTCTTCACATAGATGCAATACAGCCTCCATGTAAGGAATATGTAATTCAAGAACGGTCGATTCGACCAATTTCGTGAATTTAGATTTCGTTAAGAAGTTTTCTTCAATCGTCATTTATCTAGTACTCTCAATAAGATTGTATCTGCGTTGATTCGACCATTAGGTACACTACTCTTTGTAGTAAGTGCTTTCCATTCAATGTCGATTTGTTTTGGTGTTTTGTTTTGTACTAATGTAAGGAATTCTTCTGGCTTACGAAGCTTGACTGTACGACTATTCACTTGGTCAAAGTTCTTAATCGTACTACCTGAGATCTGAAATCCATTAGCACTCTCAGTAATATATTCAGTCAACATACGAGTCTTCGTATTAAAGGTGAACAACCGCATCTTACCTACCATTTGAATTGGTGGAATGGATACTAATTTAAAATTAGCATCTTCAGTTTTATATTTCACCTTTGCAATTTGTTTGTCCGCTGCCTTTGGTTTTTTGACTCGTGTTTTACGAGTTGCCTTGGCAGCGGACTTAATGCGGTCAAGATCGAGGAGCATATCCTGACACGCTTTAATACGGCGATTGAGTTCAGGTTTTTTCAAATGTGAATACCCCTCAGCGGCGTCTTCACATCGCTTATGATAAGCATCTTCATAATCTATCAACCATCCCTCAATCACCTGGCGGACTGGCATTGTAGCCGAACCAGCCAAACCATACCTCTTAAACTGCATATAAACATCAAGAGTGGTTTCTTCACCATTTATCCACTGATCCTCAAGATCAAGAAGATCTTGCATAATCGTTGAACTGATTTTATTTTGCAGTCTTTGCATTGGAGAAAGTGATATAATATTTTGTTGAACTTTCTCTTCTGCTTTCTTTTCATTTAGGATCTTTTGACCCATTTCAATCATCTCATTGATTTTACCATTGAGATGATTTGTAAAGGTTTCAGTCTTTTCAGACTTTTCCAAATTCTGATTGTTCCAAAATGCGGTAGCACCAAGATATCCATAATTGATTTTATACTCTGGACATGCAAGTGCCGCACGTACATCAGATTTATTAAATGTCTTTTTGATGTAGATTTTTACTTGAGAAACAATTTCTTTACGATCTATTTCCATATGAAAATAGTCCTTGACAGCATCAAATCCTTTATCGATCGGAACTGCTGCAAGACCTGTTCTTGCACGAGCTCTAACTGTTTTTTTACGAGTTCTTTTTGGTATTGCCATTATGTTTGCTCCTCAACAATCAAATTATGCATATATCATACCACAGTTCTTTATATATGTCAAGTAATGTTTTTCTTCTATTCCTCAAAATCTTCTGGATGTTCTTTAATATAATTGACTTCTTCCATACAGAAGTTCCAAGTCTTGTCATTGATGACATCCCACATTTCATCACGAAATGTATCTTCGGCATCCTCATCAACCCATTCTTGTTCATCTTTGTCGTAAGACTCTTCAGTCAAAGTTTCAGAATCTTCAATCACCATATCAATGATTTCATCGTAGTCATATTCGATACTTTCATAAACATAGTCACTGTAGAATACATCAGCACCGACAAAGTTGGGGCCTTCATCTTCATAGGTCATCGTTGCAATGATTTTAGGATCGTATTCTTTTAAGATTTTTAGAAGTTTAACTACTCCATCAGTTGGGGGACTCCATGCCGCTTCACCATTGAAATATGGTTCGCCTTCTGCATGATAATCTTCAAAGTAACTCCACTTTGGGCCGATGTGTTCATAAGTCCATTCATACTTCTCTGTCATCTCATAGGTAGTATCACCTTCAACAAACATATCAGAGAACCATTTGTGTGGAGCATCCTCACGAATACGATCAAACATCTCTTTTAGTTTTTCTTTTGCCGCATCGTTAATTTGGTGAAAGTTCACCGAAAAATGTACATGATTAGCCATTATTCAGACTCCTCTACGATAAGTTCATAATCAATTTCATAACCACCTTTACGATCAGTCCATAAATCCTCTTCAGAGTCAATACAGTCTGCACTCCATACGATTTCCATGAATATATCAGATTCTTCATCTGTCGGTTCATCACCATATGGTTCTGAAGCATTCCAACCAACACTTGATTGATGTGATAGGATTTCTTTGAACCTCTCTACTGTCAGGCCATTTTCTTCAATCCAATCAGTTCCTACTGACATAGTTTTATAGATTGTCATTTGATGATATTCAATTTGTTTAAAATCTATAGAATCACTCATTACTATCTCCGTTTGCCCGTAGATGGGTCATTTGTTTCAATTGCAGACAACACTTGCAGTCCACCTTTGTTATATGCCTGTCCAATGACGACATTTCCAGTATATTCCATTGGTTTTTTCTTACCATCAATAGGAACTACTTTATTAGATGTTGGTGAAGTTTCTCTACTAAACTCTTTATAATTAGGAAAATCATAAGATGCTTTTAGACCTGGCTTATAACCAACTTTCTTGAGCAACTTTGCAGTCAACATTTCTTCATGCAAAATTGCGGCAGTTTTTTTACGAGGTTTTTGTTTACGAGTACGAGTAGTGGTCATACCACGAACAAGATGCATAGTCATTAGTTGAACCTTGTTACATTTTCAATACGGAATGAACGCCACTGTTCCTTATTAATATCCCAAACAGGAAGGACTTCTTCGTTAACTGCACGAACTTTTTTCTGTGACAACGGATCTTCCTTAGTCGCAGCAGGAATAATATTTGGATCAAGTGTGCATTTCATTACACGAGTTTCACCATTTACTTTTGTAAATTCAACTTCACAGATACCACTTTGAAGTTCATTAATCATTTCACGTCTATTCATCATAACCATGTCCTTTATGTTTCATATTTTCAATTCTCATTTCAAGATAGTTAATCACCTGTTGAAGAAAATCTGTATCGTGATTACCTTGTTCAATCATCAAACGAATCCGTTGAATTTCACCAGTCATAACTCTTGCGGCAATCAAACGATCGGATGACATATTAGAATAATCAACCATTTCTACGCCTATGCTGCCTTTTTAAATGCTTCAGTAAGTGGGATAAATCCAACTTTAGCGACCATCCAACGATTACCTTCTGCATCCTCAATGATGTCACCAACACTAAAACTATGCATACGAGCAAACCGTGTAATACGATCCTCAGGACCAATGTTACCAACTTCAAACACATGGTTCAAAT
>JAFMFP010000039.1 GCA_017856055.1 Fidelibacterota bacterium
AGTTGAAATGAAAGAAAAGAAAGCTAGAGTTGATGATGCTTTACATGCTACCAGAGCTGCTGTTGAAGAAGGAATTGTTCCTGGAGGTGGAGTAGCTTTACTTAGAGCAAGCTTAGATCTCAAAAGTCTCAAATCTGAAAATAGCGAAGAACAAGTAGGTATTGATATCATGAAGAGAGCTTTAGAAGGACCAATTCGTCAAATTTGCTCGAATGCTGGAGTAGAGCCTTCAATTGTAGTGCAAAAAGTACTAGAAGGCAAAAATGATTTTGGGTATGATGCTAGAAATGACGAATATGTCAATATGTTTAAGGCTGGTATTATTGATCCGGCGAAAGTTGCTCGCGTAGCAGTTGAAAATGCTGCTTCTATTTCAGGTTTATTGTTGACTACTGAAGCTGCAATAACTGAAAAACCAGAAGAAAATAGTAACCCAATGCCAGGAGCGCCGGATATGGGCATGGGCGGCATGGGCGGCATGATGTAAATTAGCTCTTTTTATGAGATGTTAATTAATATAAAAAACCCTCTATTTGAGGGTTTTTTATATTAATTATTATATATAAAATTTATTCATGAATAATACAGAAAAAGTCTATCTTTCAGTTGGCTCTAATCTTGGAGATAAAGAATCTAATATTGCTTCATCAATCGTTATGTTGAGTTCAGATAAAGAAATTCTCAATATTCGAACCTCTTCTTTTTATGAAACTGAACCACTTTACAATAAAAATCAGTCCAACTTTTTAAATATCATTATTGAGTGCGAAACTACTTTAACTCCTTTTAAGTTACTTGATAAAATATCTGAGATTGAAAAGATTTTAGGAAGAGAAAGAAAAGAAGCTAAAAATTTGCCAAGAACTATTGATATTGATATTGTCATTTTTGGCGATGTATTTATAGATACTCCACAGTTATCAATCCCACATCCTCAAGCTCTTTTTAGAAAATTTGTTTTAAAGCCTTTAAATGAATTAGCTCCAGAATTAGTCTTTCCAAAAACAAAATATACCGTGAAGGAATTATTGTTAAATTGTCCAGATAATAGTAGTGTTGTTAAGTATAATATAGGTAAAATAGCATAGATGAATGAATTCCAATCATATATAGCAATTGAAGGTCCAATTGGTGTTGGAAAAACTAGTTTAGCTACCAAACTTGCAATTAGTTTGAATGCTAGAAAAGTTTTTGAAGACTTTAATGAAAACCCTTTCTTAGCAGATTTCTATGATGATATAGAAAATAATGCTCTTCAAACCCAAATGTGGTTTCTTCTTCAACGATATAGACAGCAGCAAAGAGATATTAAGCAATTAAATGCGTTTCAAAAAGGGGTTATAAGTGACTATATGTTTGAAAAAGATAGACTTTTTGCTGAATTTATATTGAATTCTCAAGATGAATTTGATTTATATGCTAAAGTTGCTGATATACTTGAAAAAGATATTTTAAAACCAGATTTAGTAGTCTACTTGCAAGCTGAAACCTCTAGGTTAATGCAAAATATTAGAAAAAGAGGCAGAAAAATCGAGAAGGGCATTACGTCAGATTATATCAATCAAGTTAACGAAAAATATCAAGAATTCTTTTTAAACTTTGAGGAAGAAAGATCACTCTTGATTATTAATACCACAAATATAGATTTTGTAAATAATGAAGATGATTATGAGAACATATTACAATTAATTAAAGAACCTGTTAATGGAATCAAATATTTTAACCCTGGAAATTAAATGTTGAAACTTTTAATTATATTTCTAATCCTTTTTTTTATTTATAGAAAAATTTCTAAAACAAATATTGTGGATTCACCTATCAAATCTAATAAGATAAACTATAAAGAAATTGAAGACGTTGAGTTTGAAGAGATTAATAAAGAATAGTTTATTTCTATCACTTTTTAGCTTGTCTTTAGGGCAAATTGGCAATAAAACCAGTGATTTAAATTTCATTTTTGCGAACAATGGTTATGGTTTTGGTTTTGAAACCACTAAACAACAAAATGAAGTTTTGCAAGTTGGATTAGACCTTCGATTATATGATATCCGAAGAGATGAATACACAATTTACAACGAATTTTATAATCAATTTGGAGTCATAGGTGAAAAAAGTATCTTGATGATTCCAGTTTATGGTCGAATTAATTACCTATTATTTCAAAATAAAATCGCGAATAATTTTAAACCATATATTTTTATTTCAGCTGGCGCTTTGATTGCTGTAGATGGTAATGAAAATGAAAGAAGTTTTCGTAAAAAGTGGTTTGAAGCTGAGACCCAAGTTGTACCGAGTTTCTCAACTGGATTTGGAGTTGATTTCAATTCAATTGGTCAAGGCAATTCTATTTCCTTAGGATTGGGATATGACTATTTTAAAACTAAAGAGCCAATTCATAATAAAGATGACTATGGTGGAATATTTTTATATTTAAAATATAGAATAAAAAGTGAGTAATTGTTTCTTTGTATCAAAAAAACTTATTGAAAGAAATAAATTTCAATTAGACATTCAAGAATCTAAACACATTCTCAGTGTCTTAAGATTAAATATTGGTGAAAAGATACTATTATCTGATGGAGAAGGAACAGTTTATCAGGGTTTAATTGAGAATATTGACAACAAAATAGTTCGAGGTGAAATACTCAATAATTTTGATAACTTGAACGAAACTCTTTATAATTTGCATTTAGGTTTACCATTAATTAATAAAAATAGATTTAAAGTTGCCCTAGAAAAAGCTGTTGAATTGGGTGTAAACGAAATTACTCCAATAAGATTTCGTAGATCGCAACCATTCAACTTAACTGAAAGTAAAATGAATTCGATAATTCTTGCTGCTAGCAAACAGAGCATTAGAAGTATTTTCCCAAAACTAAACAAAATAAGAAATTTAGAAGAATGGTACTTAAATGAATCAGTTAATTTAGTAGCAAAAATAGATTCAAAACATTCTCTTTTGTCCAACAGAAATGCTATTTTAAATGACTATAAAAAGTTTAAAAAAATATCTATATTGGTTGGTCCTGAAGGAGATTTTTCTCCAGAAGAAATTACTTTTTTTAATGAAAATAACTTTCAAGATATTTGCTTAGGAAAAACTATTTTAAGAACTGAAACAGCAATTATTTCAATGATTGCAATACTAAACGAAATTTTTATAAATGAAAAACACTAAATCTATTTTTGAGATGATAATAGATCGAGAAATTGATGCAAAAATTGTTTATGAAGACGATTTAGTAATCTCAATTGAAGATATTAATCCTGTCGCGCCGTACCACTTTTTAATTATTCCAAAAGAAAAAATATCGACATTAAATGATCTTAATGATTCACATAAGGAACTTTTAAATAGAATTTTTTACGTTGCAAGAAATATTGCAAAAGAAAAAAACTTTGATCAAGATGGATATAGGACAGTTTTTAATTGTAATGAGTATGGTGGTCAAACTGTTTATCATATTCACCTTCATTTAATTAGTGGCAGAAAACTTGGATGGCCACCTGGGTAAATTATGTTTATATCTAAAATAGAATTATATGGTTTTAAATCCTTTGCCAGAAAGGAAATTATAGATCTTCAAAAAGGTATTACTGGAGTAGTTGGACCCAATGGATGCGGAAAAACTAATATTGTTGATGCTATTCGGTGGGTTTTAGGCGAACAGAAAACTACAAAGCTTAGAAGCTCTAAAATGGAAGATGTTATTTTTAATGGAGCATCAAGTATTAAACCTCTTGGTTATTGTGAAGTTTTTTTAACAATACAAAATGACAGAGGTATTCTTCCTGTTGAATTTGAAGAAGTCGAAATAGGAAGAAAACTATTTAGATCAGGAGAGAGTGAATATTATTTAAATAGAAATCAGTGTCGTCTTAAAGATATATTTAACTTATTCGTTGATACGGGAATGAGCTCAGATGCGTATTCTGTTATTGAGCTAAATATGATTGAGAAAATTCTTTCTGATTATGATGACAGTCGAAGATCTATGTTTGAAGAAGCGGCTGGAATTAATAAATATAAATCTCAAAGAAAATCTGCGATCAGTAAGTTTGAATTAAATCAAAGAGATATTGAACGTATTGAAGATATTATACTTGAAATTCAAGAACAGGTAAATTATCTAGGATTACAGTTTAAAAGGTTAAAAAGATTCAAATCCTTAAATGACAATCTTAAAAAAATGGAAATTAAGCTTGCATCAAAAAAAGTTTATGATTTAGAAGATATTGTAAATCATAACAAATCAATAATGGAAAATCTCACTAAAAAACTTGAAAAGTTTTCCACTAAAAAGGAAACCAAGAATAGCGATTTAGATAAAATATCTAACAAATATTTTACAGAGAAAACTAAGCTTAATGAACTAAAACAGTTTGTAGATAATTTAACAGAAAAATTATTATCAGAGATTCAAGAAAAAAATAAAAAATCCTCTAAGGGAGTTGAGATTTTGGAAAGTGAACTTCAACGAAGAATGGATCAATTGACAAACTTTGATAAAGATTACATAAAAATTGTATCAAGTTGCGATGCTTGTGATTCAGGTTTAAATCTTGAAGTTTCATGTTCAAAATGCGGCAAGATACACGATAGCTCAAGCTTTAAGCTAATTGAATCAGATAAAAAATATGAGGAATTGAAAAAAAGTATTAAAGATTATAGAGATAAGATTAAAAAATATAAAAATGAAAAAGAATTAGATTTTTCTGCAATGGATAAGACTATCGACAAAATAAAAGAAGAAATTACTTTGAATAAATCGAAGCTCGAAAAACAGGAAGAAAAAACAAACAAAGCTTTTGTTGAACTAGAAACCTTAAGACAAAAAATTTCTAACGAAGGAATGGATAGAGAAGAAATAATTTTTGAAATTAAGAATTATGAAATAAAAATTACTGAATCCGCTTTAAGAATTTCTCAAATAAAGGAAAATATCCAAGAGAAGTATGGTGAAAATATAAAATTGATTAAAGAAAAAAATGTCAACTTTTCTGAATTATCATTTGAAGTGGAAAAAATTAGAAGAAGTATCGATTCTATTGGACCAATAAATTGGGCTGTAGAAAGCGAATTTGAGGATAAAAAGAATAGATTAGATAATTTGATTGATCAAAAAGAAGATTTAATTAGCGCAGAAAAGAATTTAAAAGAAGCAATTCTAAAAATAGATAGAGTAGCAAAAGAAAAGTTTTTGGAAACATTCGAAATAATTAATGCAAACTTTGAAAAAATGTTTTCATCATTCTTTGCAGGAGGAAAAGGTTATATTTATCTTGAAAATCCAGAAGATCCTTTATCGTCAACAATTAATATTTTTGCTCAACCTCCTGGGAAAAACAATAAAATATTGAAATCTTTATCGGCTGGCGAAAAGTCTTTAACTGCAATCGCATTATTATTTTCTATTTATCTATACAAGCCGAGCCCTTTTTGTATTTTAGATGAAATCGATGCTCCCCTAGATGATATTAATATCAAAAAGTTTACTGATGTTATTCAAGAATTCAGTAAATCAACTCAATTTATTATAGTAACCCATAACAAGTTAACAATGGAATGCGCTAATATAATTTACGGGGTTACAGCTGAGCAACAAGGGGTATCCAAAATAATTTCTATAGATTTAAATTAAAAATTAATTATTGTAGTATTGGAACTTATTGCACAAATTACGACCAAATTTTAATAACAAAACAGAGATAGATTATTTATGGCTACTAAAATTAGATTAAAAAGAATCGGAAGAAGAAATAGACCATTCTATAGAATAATTGTAATTGATTCAAGAAAAAGAAGAGATGGTTCAGAAATTGAGCTTCTCGGTTGGTATAATCCAATGGAAAAAAACAAGGAACTCAATTATAAAATAAATGAGAACCGTTTAATTGATTGGCTAAAAGAAGGTGCTCAACCTACTGATCCAATTAATAAAATAATGAAAAGATCAGGCTTAGCTTACAAATGGCATTTAATTCAACAAGGGTTGGACGAAGAGAAGATTGCCAAAGCTCTCGATGAGTGGAAAAAAGAAAGAGAAACTGTTCTTGAAAATAGAAAGAAAAAAGCGCTCGAAAGAAAAGAAAGCAAAAAAGCAGAGTCAGTTGCTAAGGCTGAAGAAGTAGTTGAAGAAGCACCTGCAGAAGAAGCACCTGCAGAAGAAGCACCTGCTGAAGAGGTAGTTGAAGAAGCACCTGCAGAAGAAGCACCTGCTG
>JAFMFP010000009.1 GCA_017856055.1 Fidelibacterota bacterium
GGTTGGGAATATGTGGAAGGGACTGATTCAATGGATTCAAGAAAATCCATTAAGAAAAAATCTGCTAGATCAGAAAGATATTGATAAGCTTCAAATTGTAGAAAAAATGGATGATGTAATTCCAATTCTTGAAAAAGAAATCAACAATTTTTATAATAAAAAACAATAAAATTTATTGATGCTTTCTGCAAATTTTTTGATGAGTCAAGGAGAGTTTTGTGGCAATGGTTGTGTGAATTGTCCATATATTCCTCGACATAAAAAAGGAAATAAAAATATAAATAATAGTAAAATACAATCTAAAAGTATATTGTATAATTGGAGTGAAATCATGTCTAAATATTTAAAAATGCCCATGATTGGTTTGGGCACTTGGTTATTGCCAAATGAGATTGCTGAGGAAGTGACAACTTCTGCCCTTAATTTAGGATATCGCCATATTGATACAGCGCAAGCTTATCGAAATGAAACCGGTATTGGAGATGCTATTAAAAAGTCTTCACTGAGCCGAGATGATCTCTTTATTACTACTAAAATGTGGCCTGGAATGGAGCCTGATAATAATTTTCAAAATTATGATTCAGTGATTAATTCGTGTAATCAAAGTCTTTCGATGTTGCAAATTAATGAAATTGATTTGTATTTAATTCATGCTCCCTTTGCTAAGGACTTGCGCTTAGAACAATGGCAGGCTTTTTTAGATTTAAAGAAAGATGGAAAGGTGAAAAATATTGGTGTCTCTAATTATAATTCTCATCATCTTCAAGAAATTGAAGATGCAGGATTGGAAATGCCTGCTGCTAATCAAATTGAAATTCATCCTTATCACTTAATCCGTCCTACTTTGGATTCTTATATGACAGAGCATAAAATCCTTCCAATTGCCTATTCTTCATTAGCTCCTATTCCGAACTGGAGAGAAGGATCACGATGGAATGGTAAGCCCGAGGAAATGAAAACAGGATTAATGCCCTACGAAGATATAGCAATAAAATATCAAGTGTCTGTCCCACAGTTATTATTAAAATGGGGAATTCAAATGGGATATCCTGTTTTGCCAAAATCTGTCAAAAAAGACCGATTGAAAGAAAACATTAATTTAGACCATTTTGAGATTTCTTTGGAAGATATGAATGCATTAACCAATGCTCATTTAGATCAACAAAAATGTTTAGCTTGGTCCAATGGATTTGACCCATTAGATTCAGAATAAAGTCATGGGATACCCTTATAATCCAAGAGTCGGTGATAACTATCGTTATGAAAAAGATAGTTCCAAGCCTTTTAAAGTCAGTAGAACAAAGATAGAATTATTTTATAATTGTCCTACTTGTTTTTACAAAGATGCCCGACTAGGATTAAGACTTCCTCCTTCCCCCTCTTGGGCTATTAATAGTGCCGTAGATTCTTTGCTGAAAAAAGAAATGGATTTCTGCAGAAAAGAAAATCGTCCTCATGGTATTTTTACCGAAAATGGCTTAGATATTAAGCCTTTTCATCATCCAGACATTGAAAAATGGCAAAATGCCTTTCATGGCATTCAATTTCTGGATGAAAAGCACAACTTCCTATTGTATGGAGGAGTTGATGATATTATGGTTGACGAAAAAGAGAGATTGGTAGTGATCGATTTTAAAGCTACCGCCAAAACATCAGAGATTGTGAGCCCCTCCGATGTTTATGATAATGGCGAGGGTTATAAAAGGCAATTAGAAATTTATAGCTGGTTATTACAACAAAATGGTTTCCCAGTTTCAGAGCTCGGATATTTACTTTACTATAATGGAGACGCTGGTCAGCCTCACCTAGGAACAAAAATGGTTTTTCGTCGATCGCTAGTTTCATTTAATTTGGATACTAGTTGGATTAACCCACTCATAGCTGAAATGTATAACTGTTTGCAACAAGAGGAAATCCCTTCTTATAATGCAGAATGTCATCAATGTATTTATTTGGACGCAGTTGAAAGACTAGATTTTTAGTCTTTTTTAACTGGCAAATAAATAAGATAACAATATGGGATAAATATCATTTCAATCCAGAAAATATACCATGGCCAGACTGTAGTTGGCAAAAGAGGATTGTAAACCAATAAAGCTGGCGCTTCCCTTAAAAAAAAGAAATTTTCTCCTGTCAAAGAATTATAAATGAAGATAGGTATTATCAAGAGATTTAAAACTTTGAAGGCAAAAAAGATTGATTCTTTGGTGCAACGCATTTTGAACGCTGAAAGACACCAAGCAAGATTTAAGATAATAATACTATGTTGAAAATGTGCTGTCAGATTGCTTGATATATTGTATATCGTATCTCCTCCAGGAGTAACAATCCCCATAAAGGCACCAGACATTCCAAAAAAGTAAGCGATATAAAAGTAAGACTCTTTTCTAGTATACAGTGCTAATAAAGAAGAAAAATATGCGAAATGACACGGATGTAAAGGAAGTTCTTTAGAGAGCGAAAAATCATAAAGCCCTCTTGAAGAATCAAAAAACCTTTGTCCAAAGTCAAAAATTTCTTGTCCTAAACCGAGAATAATTAGAAACCAAGTAAATGATTTGATTTGTGAATGATTAGCTTTTTGACCGAAAAAATATACACAGATCCAAACTAAGAACATGACCAGAGTTATGATATAGTGATGAGTTAAATATTCTGGATACACTATTTCATACCACTTGGTTGTTGATACATATAGATAATATCAATTTGATTTGATCTAGACATACTACCAGGATTTAAACCCAATTCCCCCTCTGGAATGGGGTGATTTAAACCTTGATAATAATCCACCCAGATAGGAAAAAATTCTTGACTAGAAGGTTGCTTAAAAGTCATAGGCTGAACCGAAAAAATGCTATTGGAAGCATCTGCATATTTTAATCCTTCATAAATGATTTCAGAACAATAATAGGAATCATTTTCTAAACTATAAATGAAATCATAGGGTTTACCTAAAAGAGTTTCAATAAAATTTAATGCTGGCCCAATCAAGGATTGATGCTCTTTTTTTAATCTTCCTACAAGTACTTTTGGACTACGTTCTAAAAATTCTTTCAATGAAATTTCTTCCACTTCACTACCAATGGACTCAATAACAATAATATCTTGCAAATTTGGCCCAACAGAACTGATAATAGCGCAATGCGAAAGATTAGCATTTTGATATCCAACTGTTACTGCTTCAATAGCATCGCAAGGTGGGCCACAGTCTAAATCTTGAAAAAGAAAATCACCCCTTTCAAATTGGAATTCAGATGGTACTTCTTTGAAGAATAGGCTAAGGTACAGCAAGAAAAACCCTGTCATACCAATAAAAAAGACTTTTCGAGTTATCATTTAGGTTGATCTAAAATAACGATTTCTTTCCCTGTGTATTCATACCGATTAGGGTCGGGCCAAGCTTTTGCCACGTCATGCCAATTGTCAGACATTCCAAATTCAGTCTTTCTTTTTTCCATGGCATTTTGATAATCTTGTTCAGAATTGAACCAAAGTTCTGCCATTCCACAGCATCCATCTTCTATATCTTCTTCGAAAAAAGTGAGAACATATTTTAATGGTTGTAATACTTTGACCATATGAGGAGCATGGATATTTTCCCAATGATCAAAAAAATTTGATCGTTTAATTCCAGTTCTGTTTTGTATAAAGAGTATTTTTTTTACCATGAGTATATTTCCTCCGTATCTAAAGATACTATCTTTTTTTTATTTACAACAATTATATTTGATGCTACATTGGTTTCTCAGACAAAAAAAGGATAAAAATGAAAAAATATTTTTTAATCGTACTTTCTCTTACTGTAGCATTGAATGCCCAAGTAAATGAAGATAAGTTCAAACAATTAAATGAAGATATCACGACTCCCAACACCTATCGTACAGCTGCTGGATATCCAGGCCATGAATATTGGCAACAAGAAGCAGATTATGATATGGAATTGACTTTAGATGATGAAAATCAAAGATTATACGGAGAAGAAACAATTACCTTTCATAATAATTCTCCAGATCAATTAAACTATCTTTGGATGCAGTTAGATCAAAATGTACGCGCCTTAGATTCCGATACTTATAAAGTTCAATCTACAGGCAATCTTTCTGCTCAAAGAGGAAATGAAAAAATGGTGATAGGCGAATCTATTTCTATGCGTGATTTGCAAAACTTTTATAGAGATTTTGACGGTGGATTCAAAATAGAACATGTTAAAGATTCTTATAATCGAGATATACCGTATGTGATCAATCGTACCATGATGCGTATTGATGTGCCCAAACCGATTAAACCAGGAGAATCTTATCGATTTAAAATAAAATGGTGGTATAATATTAATGATCATATCAAGGATGGTGGACGTTCAGGCTATGAATACTTTGAAGAAGACGATAATTACATTTATACCATTTCTCAATTTTTCCCAAGAATGTGTATGTACAACGATGTTTACGGTTGGCAAAACAAACAATTCTTAGGAAGAGGAGAATTCACTCTGATTTTTGGGGATTACGATGTTAAAATTACGGTTCCAGAAGATTTTGTATTAGGTGCGACTGGAGTTCTTCAAAATCCAATGCAGGTTTTAACTAAAGAACAGATGTCCAGATTGGATGAAGCGGAGACCGCTTCAGAGCCAATAGAAATTGTAACAGCTGATGAGGCCCTTGAAAATGAACAAGAAAAATCGGATGCGACCAAGACTTGGCATTTCAAAGCAGAAAATGTAAGAGATTATGCCTTTGCAACTTCTAGAAAATATATTTGGGATGCCATGGGTGTTAAAATCGGTGATCGCACTGTCATGGCAATGTCTTATTATCCCAATGAGGCAAATCCACTCTGGGGACAATACTCAACTAAGAGCGTTGCTCATACACTTGAATACTATTCAAGTTATACTTTTGATTATCCATATCCTGTAGCTATTTCAGCACATATTGATCGTATGGGAATGGAGTATCCTATGTTGTCTTTTAATGGTTATCGACCTGAAGAAGATGGAACATATTCTGAATGGACAAAAAGAGGCTTAATAGGCGTTATTATTCATGAAGTAGGTCACAACTGGTTTCCAATGATTGTTAATTCAGATGAAAGACAGTGGACTTGGATGGATGAAGGTCTAAATTCTTTTATGGATGAATTAGCTGGAAGAGCCTGGGATAGAGAATTATTTCATCCAACTCGAAGCATCCAATATATTGTTAATTACATGAAGGGTGATAAGTCAAACATTATGCCAATTATGACTAATTCCGAATCAATCTATCAATTTGGCCCTAATGCATACGGAAAACCAGCTTTAGCCCTGAATATTTTAAGAGATACAATTATGGGTAGAGAGCTGTTCGATTTTGCATTTAAAGAATATTCAAGAACTTGGATGTTTAAGCACCCAACTCCTACAGATTTCTTTAGAATTATGGAGAATGCTTCTGGAACCGATTTAGATTGGTTCTGGAGAGGTTGGTTTTTTAGTAACGATCATGTAGATATATCAATTGAATCTGTGGATTGGTTCAAATTGGAACTAGATCCAAGAGAGCAACAATCTGCAGAAAAGAGTGCTCAAACAGAAGCAAAAAATAATACTAGAACTGCTATCTTAGATTTAGAAGATATTGATCAAACCTATGCAGAGCGAGACCCCGAAACCCGTGATTTTTATGATACTTATGATCCGTACGAAGTTTCAGATAAAGATATTGAAAAATATGAGACTTTTTTAAATGATTTATCTGATGAAGAAAGAGCTTTGGTTTCACGTGATGATAATTTTTATCATATTACATTCAAAAATATTGGTGGTTTAGTAATGCCACTCATTTTTGAAATGGTTTACGAAGACGATACTAGTGATATCATCAAAATTCCTGTAGAAATATGGAGATTTAATAGAGATACAGTATCCAAAGTCTTTAGAACAGAAAAACCTGTAAAAGAGATAATTTTTGATTCAAAGAATGAACTAGCGGATACCGATAAGTCCAATAATTACTGGCCACATCGAAAAACTCCTACTCTATTTGAAGTCTATAAAAGAGAATCAAGTGGATGGGGTGGATCTGAGAATCCAATGCAAAAAGCTCGCAAAAAGAAAGAAGAAACAGAAAGTTCTTCAGAAGAATAAGAATGTTTCGTTGGTTAGTCTATCTATGCGCAACAACACAGCTTGTTGCGCATCAGTTTCATTTAACTACATCTGAAATCCATTACCGATCTACAGATCAGCGTCTTGAAATATCCATACAAATTTTTACGCATGATATTGATTTATTATTAAAAAATGCCAATATAAGTACGTCAGATTTAGGCGCTGACAATGAGAAGTCTCAAATCAATCAATATTTAGTCGATTATTTTTCGGATAATTTTATAGTATCAGACTATTATTGGAGTTTTTTAGGTAAAAAAGTAGAAGGAGAGTTTGTAATAATTTTTCTTGAGATTGAAAATTTTAATCCAAGAAAGCAAATTTCAATTTTAAACTCTGCATTTATGGAGATGTATAATAACCAGCGAAATATTATTAACTTATATCATCAACAGAATGTTCAATCAGCTACCTTAACTACTGCACAGCCTGTTTTTCAGTTTAATCTTTAAGAATTATTTTTTTGCCTATCAACCAAATTGATATCGCTGAGATCATCATTAAAATGCAAAGTAGTTGACCCATACTCAAGTTTAATAATATAAAGCCAAGATGAGAATCGGGTTCACGATAGAATTCAATAAAGAATCTAAAAAACCCATATCCAAAAACATATAACCCACTATTCCATCCTAAAAATGAAGAATTCTGTAAACGTTTTATGATAAAGTAGAGAATTATACCTTCGAAAAACGCTTCATATAATTGAGATGGATGCCTAAGATTTAAAGAACCACTATTAGGAAAAATCATTCCTATGGAAGCTTCAGTAACCCTTCCATAGAGTTCACCATTGATAAAGTTCCCAATTCTTCCAAAAAAGTAACCCAAAGGAATGAGTGGGGTTAAAAAGTCAGCTAGTTGAAATAGATGATAACCCATTTTGTTGGCATATAAATAAATAGCTACGACAACACCCAATACTCCTCCATGGTAGGACATCCCTGCAATGCCAGTAAAAACCCATTGTCCATTTTGATGAGAAAAAGGAATCAAAATTTCTAATGGATTAGAGAAATAATAGTCATAATTGTAAAAGAAAACATATCCAAGTCTACCTCCAAGTAAGACGCCAATGAAACACCAAGTGAGTAAATCTTCAAACTGATTGAGATTTAAAAGTCGGAATTGATTGTCTTGAATTTGTTTTTTGCCCAAAAGGAAAACTACTAGAAAAGCTACCAGGTACATTGTTGAATACCAATAAATTGATAATGGACCTATTTGAAATAAAATTGGATCCATTTTTTCTGGTAAAGATTGCCACCAATTTGAAAAATCCATCTTGTAAAATACAAAAAATACTTTGCAAGCTAAAAAAAAATATATAACCTAACACATTATGATTCTTTCAGGAAAAGAAATAGCCAAACGAAATGGGAAAGATTTACTCATTAATCCTTTCAATGAGAATCAGCTGAATCCCAATAGCTATAACTTGACTCTTCATAATGAACTGCTTGTTTACGATAAACCAATTTTAGATATGAAAGAAAATAATCCTTCTTCCAAAATAATTATTCCAGATGAAGGACTTGTTCTTGAAAAAAACAAACTATACTTGGGAAGAACGATTGAGTATACTGAAACAAACAACTTAGTTCCTATGCTTGAAGGACGTTCTTCAATTGGTAGATTAGGATTATTTGTACATGTTACTGCTGGTTTTGGAGATGTTGGATTCAAAGGATTTTGGACCCTAGAAATTTTTTGCGTACAACCAATTAGAATATATTCAGGAGTAGAAATCTGTCAGTTATTTTATCATACCATTGATGGTGATTTTGATACATACAATAAGGGTAAATATCAAAAAAATTCGGGAATCCAAACAAGCAAGCTTTATGAGGAGTTTAATGAAGATTAAAATCCTTTTAGCCGCTCCAATCATTTTAATTATCAAGCTATATCAATTTATAGTTTCTCCATTATTAGGAAGTAATTGTCGTTATCAACCTACTTGTTCGGAGTATGGTGTGCAAGCTCTTAGAGAGTGGGGAATTTTTTATGGATTATTTTTGGCTCTTAAAAGAATTTTTCGATGCCACCCATGGGGTGATTCAGGATACGATCCAGTCCCCAAAAAATAAAATTATGAATGAAATTATTATTAATCTTGAATCTCTAATTTCTGATAGTTTTACCTATCCAGCAATTTTCATTTTAGGGATGTTTCATGCTCTAGAGCCTGGCCATGGAAAAACATTGATCGTTGCTTATTTATCTGGAGGATCTACGAGATTCTGGGGCTCATTCCAATTAATTACAGGTTTAATTTTAACTCATTTTTTACTTTTTTCTGCTTTAGCTTATTTGATTACAATTGGTGGAGAACATTTTCCAGCTATAGAGTTTTTAGGCCCTCTATTAATTATTGGTTTAGGGATTTATTTATTTTATCGATCATTTTTTGAGACTAGACATGAAAATGAAGAAGAGTGTTCTGACCCTGCTCATTTTCACTTCAACGATTCCAAATTTTCAAATCCATTCATCACCGGATTAATTGCTGGGTTGATTCCATGTCCATCAGCAATTGCCGTAATTTTAATTTCTGCTAATCAATTCAGTCAAAACACCTTCTCACTTTATTCTTATATTTTTATTTATGTGTTGGGAATTGCTTTGACATTGATAAGTATCATGGCGTTATTCATAATTTTTAAAGATAGATTTTCCGCACAATTAGATAAGATTAATTCTAAGTTTAATACAAATCTGATAGCAGCAGTGATTATTATTGTGATTGGAATTTTATATCTGTTAATGAGTTTGTCAGGCGTCGAACATTCACATTAGTCCTGTTGAACTAGAGTAAACTGTTCTGGTGAATAGCCAAAAGATTTTAATTCTTCAAGAATAGTTTGATATATTTTTACATCCATTTTCTTTTCTCTTGACATGATCCACCCCATTTTATTTTTGGGATAACCTACAACCATATATTGATAAGAATCATCTAAGAGGATAATTTTAAAGGGAAATTTCATGAAAGGAATATAAGGTTTTGTCATCTGAATTTTCCACTCAGCATTCGATGTTTTATCAACAATAATCCCTTTCTGTTTAATCATTTTTTTAGAACCATCTTTCTCAGCTTCGTATGTAATATCAATTGAACCATCTTTCAGTAGCTTGTAAGTATCAGAAGCATTTCTAGCACCGCTTTCAATACGATTTGGAACAATCGCAATCACATACCATTTTCCCATGAACTGTTCGATATCTACATATTCAACAGTTTTCATATCATTTTTCTGAGAAAAAATGAATGATATCAATAAGATAACAGCAATAATAGTTTTCATTTTAAATGGATATTCCAATTTTTTTGTAAAAAAGATTTAGACTAAAATATAAGACAACCATTATAGCCAATGAAAGAAAAATACTCAACCCAAATCCTAAATTTTTTTTAAGGAACCAAGGAAAAATAATAAAAAAAGAAAGAGATGGAAAAATCATTAAGAAGATATTTTGTGAAAAAGAAGCTATTCTGTCAATATCTTTAGTCTCAATATATAGCCATATTATAGATAGCAAAGATGCCATAGGAAGCGAAATAATAATCGCACCTAATAGGGTATTTCTTTTTGCTATTTCTGAGGCGAGAAAGATTATAAGAGCTGAGAGAACTATTTTAATAAAATTTAACATTATTTTTCCTTAAACTAATTTAAAGGGTTTGATTAATAATGGATATAAATAATATAATCATTGGATTTGTTTTGGCTACCTTGGCTGGTTTAAGTACTGGCATTGGTAGCTTATTGGGCATTTTTTCCAAATTAGATAATACCCGCTTTCTTTCTATTACCCTTGGATTTTCAGCTGGAGTAATGATTTATGTCTCTTTTGTAGAGTTGTTACAGTTATCATTTAATTCTTTGAATGAAATCTTTGGGTTTCGACTGGGCACCCTTGTATCTGTCACATCTTTTATTATGGCGATAGTAATTATGTTATTTATTGACCAGCTTTTTGATAATCGATCAATTGGAGATTTTGTTTCAAGTTCCACAAAAAATAAAAAACAAGGAGTTTTATTACGAACCGGAATCTTTTCTGCGCTTGCACTTGCTATTCATAATTTTCCGGAAGGATTTGCAACTTTTTCGGCTGCTATTTATGATCCAGCAATTGGAGTTACTCTTGCAGTTGCAATCGCAATACATAATATTCCTGAAGGAATCGCAGTTGCAGTACCAATCTATTACGCTACTAAAAGTAAAAAAAAGGCTTTTTGGTTATCTCTCTTATCTGGGGTTGCAGAGCCAGTTGGAGCATTGATTGGATTTTTAATTTTTAGAAGTTTTATTAATGAAGCAGTTTTCGGTATCACATTCGCTTTTTGTGCTGGAATCATGGTTTATGTTGCTTTGAATGAACAATTACCTGTTTCTAGAGAATACGGAAAGCCTAGTGATCCAATTGTTGGAGTATCCGTGGGGATGATTGTAATGGCAGTCAGCCTAATATTAATGAATGCCGCTTAATTGGATATTATAGAAGTTTAGTAATATCTTCTGACAAAGGTTTAATTTTTGAATCAAAAAAAGCAGTTAGATTACCCTTTTCATCTATCAAATATTTACAAAAGTTCCATGTTGGTTTTTGATTATTCCAACCATTTAATTTCGAATTGGTAAGCCACTGATAAACTGGGCTTTGTTTTTTACCTTTTGTCGTAATTTTCTCTGACATTGGAAAAGTTACACCATAATTTGTTTCACAAAATTCTGCAATTTGCTCGTTGCTACCACTTTCCTGAAATAAAAAATCGTTAGCAGGAAAACCAATAATAACTAGTTTATCACCATAAATCTCATAAAGTTTTTGCAATCCTTCGTATTGGTAAGTATATCCACATCTAGAAGCTACATTTACAATAAGCACTTTTTTTCCTTTAAAAGTGTTGAAATCAATAAGCTGTCCATCAAGGGAAGTTGCTTGCAAATCATAAAAATTTGATGAAGCATTTTGGTTGTCATTATTTTTAATTATTTTTTGCATGGAAAACCCAGAAAGCAAAACTATAATTAATAAAGCAAAGAAAATAATTATTGAATAATTCATTTTAAATAAATTTGAAGCCACAGGAGAAAATACAATAATGATTATTGAAAAGAAAGAAGGATTGTCAGCTACTGCTCAATGGATAGCAAGCAACTTTGAATCAATTTTTATTTGGTTTTGTATAATTTGTATTTCTATCTTCATTTTGTTTGTGATTAAAATTTCAAAAAATCGATGAAAAAATTATTATTGTCCTTAATGCTTTCCAGCATTTTCCTTGGTTGCTCACCATCCAATAATGCTAATAGTCAAAATAGTCAATCAATCGCAAATCAAAATATTCAATCTTCTCAATTAGCTCAAAATAACATTGTTTTTAGAGATTCAAAGGGGAATATCCTTAATCAATCCCAGAGAGATAGTTTAGTAAGTACTATTTCAGTGCAAACATTAAGAACCATTAATAAAGAAACTGGAAATACAGAGTATATTTTATTTGAGCAATATGAAGATTTACGTGGTTATATACCTGACAGCGTTATTGACAATCTTATGGAAGAAGCAACCATTTTAAGAACACAGGGAAGGGGGGCATTATTACAAAAAAGAGTAAGTGATGATTGGCTTAACAAAGAACTTCCCAATGGAGAGATTGTTTCTTTGGATGGTTCTATTAAAGAACTGAATAGCTTTAAAGACAATTTATTGGTGTTAAACTTTTGGTATATCAATTGTGGCCCCTGTATTGAGGAAATGCCAGACCTGAATCAATTGGTCAAAGATTATGAAGATCAACCAATTAATTTTTTAGCCTTAACCTTTGATACTGTGGAAGATGTAAAAAACTTATTACTCTCTACAGCTTTCAACTATCAAATTGGCTCTATTCCAAGAGAATTTATGTTTCAATTCTCTCCAGTTGCACCGACACATTTTATTGTCGATAAACAAGGCGTAGTTAAAGAAATTCTTGTTGGAGCTTATCCAGACATCAAGCAACGCTTGAAAGACTTAATTGAGAAAAATAAAAATTAATGATTAGATTATAATGTAAAGGAAATTAAACAATGAAATTTAACAAATATCTTATAATTCTACTTTTTTCCAGCTTATTTTCACAAACGCATATTTTACCTGAAGCTAATGCAGGAATGATTTCCTTTAGTCATGATCGACACGTTGATTTTTTTGGTGAAGAAAAGTTTATTCGTAATTCCTATAAAAATAGTATTAATCTAGGATACTTCTATAATCAAAATATTGGATTTGATCTTTCAATTGGTAGTTCAAATTTTGATAAAAAAAATGAATATACTTTCCTAGAGGGTGAAACTTTTAATTTTTCAAAAGCATTCCGCAGTGAAAATGAAAAACTTTTAGAAAAAGATTTTATTTTTGGAGCGACTTACTATTGGATTGGAAGTGAAAAAAATCCCCTTCCTATGGATCTATCTATAGGGATTTATTTTAAAAATTCTACGTATGAAAACCAGGCGCTAACTGATTTGGAACAAGATTATTTTGGGAAAACTTTCGGTATAAGATTGAGTGCTTTTAAAGAATACGTAGATGAGAATATCCGTATTGTACCCAGAATAACTTTAAATAGATTAAATGAAAAAAATATCTACGTACTTGATGCTATAACGAACGAGAATACTTCTTTCAAAAATTCTTATTATCATCTTGAACTTTCGATGCCTATTGTTTTTGATCAAAAAAAGTGGAATGAAAATGCATCCACTCCATTTTTTATTGAGCCAATGATAATTAACAAATACGGCAATACACACTTATCAATATCATTTGGATTTCTTTTTGACTAATTCGTAGCGACTTTTGTTGCTGCGGGATAAAGTTTAGTGTAAAGAATAAGAGAGATATTTTTAAGTCACACTAACATTAACTAATCAAGGAAATGATCCCGCATGCAACTTGTTGACTTTTAAAATTAAAAGCAAAATAAGCTAAAAACAATAAAAAAACCGACTAGTCGGTTTTTTATATAAAATCAATATGCTTCTTATTTTTTAAGAAGGGGAAGCAGCCGGTAGGGGGATCGAACCCCTGTTGCAGAGATGAAAACCCTGAGTCCTAACCACTAGACGAACCGGCCAAATTAACTGCAAAATATATACTAAAGATTTTTCTTTTCCAACAGACTTATTAAATCAATCGCTAACATCTAAAGCATCAAGTAACTGACCATTATTGTGCATTTCTACAGCAATATCGCATCCGCCTAATAGTGTACCTTTAACGAAAAGCTGAGGAAATGTTGGCCATCCAGAAAGAGCTGAAAGAGATGGTCTCATATCTTCGTGTTCTAGAATATTCACATCTTTAAAATCAACACCGTAATGATTTAATAGATTGACTACTGTCTTAGAAAAGCCACAAACTGGCATGTCTTTAGTACCTTTCATAAAAAGTACAATATTATTTTCGTCAATTATTTTCTTAAATTCTTCTTTGAAATCCATAGCGAGAATTTATTTAAAACAAAGAATGAAAAACAATTAAAATGCGACTTTTTTCTTGGAATGTAAATGGTGTAAGGGCAATTAGTCAGAAAGGTTTTTTTGATTGGATTGATCACGTATCACCGGATATTCTTTGTATTCAAGAAACCAAAGCTCACTTTGATCAACTTTCTGAAGATTTACAAAACATACATGGATATCATTCTTTTTGGCACTCCGGTGAAAGAAAAGGGTATTCTGGAGTGGCTACCTTTACAAAAGAAAAGCCTCTTTATGTTCAAGAGGGATTGGGAATCGAAAAATATGATAGAGAAGGAAGAGTTTTGATTACTGAATTTGAAAATTTTTTACTTTATAACATTTATTTTCCTAATGGGCAAAAAGATGACATTCGGCTAAAATATAAAATGGATTTTTATGATGATCTGTTATCTATTGTCACTGAACAGGTGGAATCAGGTCATAATGTAATTATTGCAGGAGATTGGAATACAGCTCATAAGGAAATAGATTTAGCGAACCCCAAAGCTAATCAGAATTATTCAGGATTTTTACCACAAGAAAGAGCGCAACTAGATGATTTTGTCGATGCAGGTTTTGTAGATACTTTTAGACTATTTCATGCTGAACCAGAAAGATATTCTTGGTGGACATATCGTTTCGGAGCTCGACAAAGAAATATTGGATGGAGGATTGATTATTTTTTTGTGAATGAATCAATGGTTTCTCAAATAATTGATGCAAATATTCACGAAGATGTAATGGGATCAGATCACTGTCCAGTTTCAATAGAGCTTTCGAACAATTTCTAAAACAGAAAAATATAAACTTTTCGTGTGTCCTACACGCTCCCCATCAATACTATCAGGAAACGTGTAAACGATAGAATTTTTTATTTTTTTATCATAAACATCAAATGGATAAAGTTTATATTGCGAATCAAAGGCTTGTAAATTTCTCCATTCAACTAATGGGCTAGGAAACCCATTTTCAATTTCATCATTAAGAGAATTGATGTTGTAATCACATCTATCAAATCCTTGAAATTTTCTGATAAGTCTAATCCAAAAAGGAATTTTGTTTTCCACAATATTAACAGCAGTTGCAACCGTATGAAAAGTAATGTCTTTATTATTTGGCGCAAGCGTTTGATTTGCAACTAAAATAGAAGTTCCACCCATACTATGACCTATAATTTCCCATTGATCGATTTTCGGAAATTGCTGAAATAATATCTCTAACTGGCTTACTAGATCTTTTCCAATTTCATCAGGACATCGATTCCAATCATATTTAAACAAAAAAGTTCGAATATTATTTTGAGATAAATAGTTCAGTGGTTCTATAAGTTCATGATGAATTGCCTTCCATCCTGGCGGATAATATCCATGCACTAATAAAATAGCATATGAATCTTGATTGTAAACTAATTGGTGAACTCCATTTTCAAGAGCTGCGAGTTTGTTTTCTGAAAATTGTTCTTGGCAAAAAAGAAAAGTCAGAAAAAAAAATATTTTTATAACCATTGGACTTTGATTTTACATTCTATAATATTTAATGAATAAGTGAACATAACAATTCGACAAGCAAAAACAAAAGAAGATTATAGTCTTTCTTTAGAAATTCGACGAAAAGTTTTTATTGAGGAGCAATCTGTTCCAGAAGACATAGAAATTGAGTTCGAAGATGAAGCAATTCACTTTATCGCTTTTGTAGATAATATACCTGTTGGGGCCTCAAGATGGCGTAGAACTAATCAGGGAATTAAATTAGAAAGATTTGCTGTTTTAAAAGATTATAGGAAAATGTCTGTTGGAACAAAAATGTTCCAAGCGATTTTATCTGATATTTTTGATGAGAAAATGATATATTTACATTCTCAAGAAAATGTTATTGAATTTTATAGAAAATTGGGATTTAAAGAATCAGGCGATAAATTTATAGAAGCTGATATTATTCATCAAAAAATGTACTATTCACCATGAATCAACCAAGCACATTAAGACGTATTCTTAGCCTGATTTTAGTCTACTGGCCAATGCTGTTAATTTCAACAATAGCCGCCTTATTTTTTGTTGTTTTCAATTCAGCTTCTGTTTGGATTACTGCAACCATGATAAATAATATTTTGATCGATTTTGATCAAATGGTTAAAGAAAATGCCTTATTGCTTTCCTCAGAATCTTTGTCCATAAATGATCACTTAAAATTATTATCTAATCGATTTCTGTTAAAAAACACAGCCCTTGAAACAGTTTGGTCAGTATCAGTTGCATTAGTTTTTGTTTTTGGATTGAAAAATATTGCTCTTTATATAAAGAACATTTCACTTTCAATTGCGCAATATCGACTACTTCGTGACTTAAGAAATCGATTGTATGCCCACTTTCACTATCTTTCTCTAGCCTATTTTAACAAAAACAAATCTGGAGAATTAGGGGCTATATTAATTGCAGATATTGAAAATATGAAAAGTTCTTTTGGTTCTACTTTTCAAAAAATGTTTGTAGAGCCATTAAATATTGCAACAATTCTAACTTTACTCTTTATAATCGATTCTAAAATTGCCTTATTAGCGTTAGTGATAGTTCCAGTAAGTGGTATTGTCATTTACTTTATTTCTAATAGCATTCGAAGAAGATCACGAAGATCTCAAAATCAATTAGCTGGTATTTCAGCTATTGTCTCAGAAACATTACGTTCTATGCGTATTGTGAAAGCGTTTGTTATGAAAAATTATGAAATCTCCAAATTCCATAAAGAGACCAGCAAATATTATTCTTTAATGCTTAAAAAAGAAAAAATAAGATTGATTTCAGCACCTATAAATGAAACACTTGGTGCGGGAGTTGCTGCAATTTTATTATGGATTGGTGCCAACGATGTACTAGTGAACCAATCTATTTCATCTGAGGATTTCATACGATTTATTTTGCTGTTATTTAGTTTGTGGGCACCAATTAAAAATTTAACGAATGTGGTAAATGAAATTCAGAATGGACTAGCCTCTGCAGATAGAGTATTTAACATTTTAGATATCAAATCTGATATCAATAATATTGATAATCCCTCAATTAAGAAAAGTTTTAACCAAAGCATTGATTTCAAAAATGTATCATTTTCTTATGAAAAAGAAGAAGTCCTCCGAAAGATAAGTTTTTCAGCTAGCCAAGGAGAAATTATTGCTATTGTTGGAAGTAGTGGCGCTGGTAAGTCGACTTTAGTCGATTTAATTCCTCGTTTTTATGATGTCACAGATGGAGAGATTTTGATAGATGGAGAAAATATAAAACACATCGAACTGCATTCCTTACGCTCATTGATGGGTATTGTAACTCAAGATACATTTTTATTCAATGATACAGTTGCTGCCAATATTTCTTATGGATTGGAAATTGATCAAGACATTGTTGAAGAGGCAGCGAAAGCAGCAAATGCACATGATTTTATAATGAAACTTCCAGAAGGATATAATTCTCAGATTGGTGAAAATGGAATTTCTCTTTCTGGTGGACAAAGACAACGCATCGCTATTGCCCGTGCATTGATTAAAAACCCGCCAATACTCATTTTAGATGAGGCAACTTCATCTCTTGATACAGAATCCGAAAAAAATGTTCAAGAAGCGATCGAACAATTAATGAAAAATAGAACTGTTATTGTTATAGCACATCGATTATCAACTATAAATAATGCTGATAAAATTATTGTATTGGATCAGGGTCAGATCATTGATCAAGGTTCTCATGAAGAGTTGATTGAAAAAAATAGTTTGTATAAAGAATTATATAATTTGCAATTTCAAATTTAAATTAGAGATGTCAATGAGCAAAATTAAAGAAAAATTATCTCAAAAAATTCCAGATTGGAGATATAATTATCGTCAATTATTAGATGAAAAAGGAAACAAAGTAATCTCTGAGGTCACAATCGGTGCTGCCTACGAAGGAATGCGCGGTGTCAAAGGAATGATTTGTGATACATCTTCTGTTACGGCAGATAAGGGTCTTCATATTAGAGGTAAACACATCCTGGAACTTGTAGAATTAATTCCTGAAGAAACCTTATATCTTTTATTGACAGGTGATTTTACAGATTCTGATACATTAAAAAATATTCAGCAGGATTTGAAAAATCGAAGCATTGTTCCAGATTATGTATGGGATATTCTCCAGAATATGCCTAAGGATTCCCATCCAATGACCATGTTTAATACAGCTATTTTATCTATGCAAAGAGAAAGTCAGTTTGCCAAAGCGTATGATTTAGTTGTCTCTAAGGGAGACTATTGGGAAACTACTTTAGAAGATGCGCTAAATATCATTGCTAAAATTCCTGCTATAGGAGCAGCAGTATATAGACTTCGATTTGAAAAGGGAGATATTATCAAAAATTCTGAATCTCTTGATTGGTCAGAAAGTTTCTTGCAAATGACAGGAATTGATTATTCTTCTGATATGTTAAAAATGATGCAACTCTATCTTACCCTGCATTGTGATCATGAGGGAGGTAATGTGAGTACTTTTAGCGCCTTAACAGTTAATTCTGCCCTGTCAGATTTATATTATTCACTTTCTGCTGGCCTAAACGGACTTGCCGGACCCCTCCATGGACTAGCCAATCAGAATAATCTAAAGTTTGTTTTAGATATTGTAGAAGAGTTTCAAGGTGTGCCTTCTGAAGAAAAATTAAGAGCTTTCTGTTGGGAGAGACTTAATTCTGGCAAAGTAATTCCTGGCTATGGACATGCTGTATTGAGATGTCCAGATCCAAGATTTACTGCATTCATGAATTTTGGAGAATCACATATTAAAGATTCAGATGTTTTTGAAACTGTGAAGCGACTATTTAGAATTGTACCAGATGTTCTCAAAGAACATGGTAAAGCTAAAAATCCTTGGCCCAATGTTGATGCAGCTTCTGGTTCTCTATTGCATTATTATGGAATTAAAGAATTTCAATTCTATACTGTTCTATTCAGCATGTCCAGAGCATTAGGAATTAGCTCTCAAATTGTCTTAGCTCGAGCCATGGGTTTACCTTTAACTAGGCCAAAATCTTTAACTTATGAGGCATTAAATAAGTTTTAATATTTAATGCTAAAAAAAGATAAAATAGATTTTATAATTCAGAAGCTTGACGAAATTTATCCGAAAGTTTCACCTCCATTGAATCATAAAAATAATTACACATTTTTGATAGCAGTTCTATTATCCGCTAATTCAACGGATAAATCTGTGAATATGGTCACTCCCCAACTTTTTTCTTTGGCCAGCAATCCCCTGAAGATGACTTCTCTTTCATACGAAAAAGTTTATTCTATTATTAAGCCTTGCGGACTAGGTCCTGCTAAAGCAAAAGCAATTCTTGAACTATCAAAAATTTTGATCAATAAATATAATTCAGAGATTCCAGATAACTTTCAAGACTTAGAATCATTACCTGGAGTTGGACACAAAACAGCATCAGTGGTTTTATCCCAAAAATTTAATTTACCTGCTTTTGCTGTGGATACTCATGTTCATCGTTTAATGTATCGTTGGGGTTTATCCAATGGCAAAAATGTCACTCAAACTGAAAAAGATGCTAAACGTTTATTTCCAAAGAATCTTTGGAATAAATTGCATTTACAAATGGTTTATTATGGAAGGGAATATTGTCCAGCAAAGAATTTTAATCCAGAAAAATGTCCAATTACTTCTGTAGTTGGAAGAAGGTCTTTATTTAAATAAATTATCTTTTGATGAAAAATGAAAATAAAACTTACCTAACGAAAATATTTTATTTTTGTGCAGCGCACCAATATGGCCATGATGAATGGACTAAAGAAAAGAACTATGAGGTTTTTGGAGAAGACATGTTTGTTCATGGGCACAATTATACTCTATATGTCACTGTGACTGGTCAAATCGATCCAATTACTGGTTTTTTAGTGGATTTAGGACATTTAAAAAAAGTTGTTAATGAAGAGGTTATTCAAAAGTTGGACCATCGACAAATTGAAAAAGATGTAAACTGGTTCAAAGATAAACAACCATCTTCTGAGAATCTGGTAAAGTTTGTTTGGAATGTTATTGAAAATCGCTTAAAAGGATGTACTCTTCATCGTATCCGGATTCAAGAAACCCCTACAATCTATACAGATTATTATGGAGGTAATTAATGAGCGAATTTCAAGAGAAGCTTTATCTAGTTTTTGCAGGGATTTTTATAGCCTCTCTAGTAGCATGTAATTTGATTTTTCAGAAGTTTTTTACATGGAATTTCTTGGGATTAAATTTTGAACTTTCAGTTGGTATCATTGCATATCCTGTAACATTTTTAATCACAGATTTAATTTCCGAGCTTTTTGGTCGTAAACGAGCAAATCAAGTTGTTATTTCTGGTTTTTTCGCCAGCGTTTTTACAACAATTTTGATTGTGGTTGCAATGAACTCAACTGCTGCTTCTTGGTCTCCAGTAGACAGTATAACCTTTAATAAGGTCTTCGGTTTGTCAGCCCCTGCATTCTTAGCATCAATGGTAGCCTATTTAGTTGCTCAATTTATAGACGTAAGACTTTTTCATTTTTGGAAAAGAATTACAAAAGGAAAATATTTATGGATTCGAAATAATGCATCTACCATTGTTTCTCAATTAGTAGACACATCATTAGTATTATTAATTTTATGTTTTGCTGGCGCAATCTCTTGGGATAGGTTTGGTGACTTACTTTTTATGGGCTGGTTGTTTAAAGCATTAGTGGCTTTAGTAGATACGCCAATAATTTATTTTTGTTTGTGGGCATTAAAAGATAAAATTCAACCTGCATCTTATTTGGAGGAAATATAGTGAGTGATAAAGAAAAAAAAATACAAGATAATACAGCGCAATTATTAGAATTAATTGGTGAAGATCCATCAAGAGAAGGATTATTAAAAACACCTTTGAGAGTTGCAAAGGCATGGTCCTTTTTAACCAAAGGATACGATGAAAAAATTGATGATATTGTTAATGATGCACTATTTGAAAGTAATTCCAGTGATATGATCATTGTAAAAAACATTGAGTTTTATAGTTTATGTGAGCACCACATGATTCCTTTTTATGGAAAAGCCCATATTGGATACGTACCAGATGGAAAAATTATTGGTCTATCTAAGCTAGCAAGAGTTGTAGATTTATTTGCTCGTCGACTTCAAGTCCAGGAAAGATTGACTAATCAAATAGCAAAAACAATTCAAGATATATTAAATCCCAAAGGGGTTGGTGTTATTATGGAAGCCAAACATTTTTGTATGCTTATGCGTGGAGTAGAAAAGCAAAATAGTATCGCATCTAGTAGTTCAATGCTTGGTATTTTTAAAGATTATGATTCGACTAGAAATGAGTTTTTAAAATTAGTTGAACAATCAAATATTTAAGATGAATCACTATGATATTATAATTATTGGAGGTGGGCCTGGTGGGTATACCGCAGCCTTTGAACTTTCTGAAAGTGGTAAAAAAGTTGCAATACTGGACAAACAACCTATTGGAGGAGTTTGTTTAAATTGGGGATGTATTCCAACAAAATCATTATTAAAACACGCTGAAATTTTTGAATCATTAAATCATTTAGACCAATTTGGGATATCTGCAGAAAATATTAATTTTAATTTTTCAACAATTCAAACGAACAATCAGAATGCAAAATCTCGTTTATCAAAAGGGTTAAATTATTTGGTTAAAAAATATCAAATTGATTTTATTACAGGTACAGCAAGTTTTGTAGATAAGAATACGATTTCAATTAATAATAATCTAATTACAGGAGATTATATTATTATTGCCACAGGATCATCTCCAAAAAATTTAGATAAATTTCCAAATGCTTTATTGGCAAAGGATATATTTAATCTTTCATCATTACCTCAAAGTATTTCAATCATTGGAGCAGGGGCCATTGGAGTAGAATTTGCATATTTTTTTAATGCTTTGGGCTGTAAAGTTGATTTAATCGAAGCGCAAGAGAATATTCTACCAAATGAAGATTTTGAAATTTCTGCCTGGGTAAAGAAAGTTTTCCAGAAAAAAGGCATCAATATTTTAACTAATGAAAATATTTCCGAAACAACAACTGAATGTACTCTTGTTGCTATTGGAGTAGAAGGCAATATAAAGAGTTTAAACCTAGAAGCGATTGATATCCGTCTATCATCCAATCAGCATATCTGGGTGAATGAGCACGGTCAAACTTCAGTTGAAAATATTTATGCTGTTGGAGATGTAATAGGTCCTCCATGGCTAGCGCATGTTGCTTCAGCTGAGGGAAGTTATGTAGCTAAACATATTTCAGGCTTAGATGCGATTCCTATCGAATATAATCATATTCCTGCATGCACTTACTGTAAGCCAGAGATTGCCTCTATTGGTCAAAGCGAACAATCTCTTAAGAGTCAAAACATATCCTATAAAATTGGTAAGGTATTTTTGAATTCTAATGGAAAAGCAGTCGCAATGAATGAGGCAGAAGGTTTTATTAAAATTTTAGTTGATAGTCAAAATCAAATTCTTGGCGCCCATATTGTAGGAAACTCAGCTACAGAAATTATTTCCCAATTTTCTATTGCTCTGTCCAATCAACTGAAAGCAGACGATTTACTTAAAACAATTTTCCCTCACCCAACTATTTCAGAATCGGTTCATGAAGCACTACTTCAGTTGAAATAAACCAATGTGGATTGTTGAGGACCACGGACTATTATCATTTATTGAAACTTTAGATTTCCAACATCAATATTTCAATCAGGTAAAAATTGATAAAGAGAAAAAATTTTTAATATTTGTTGAGCATAAGCCTGTCTATACAATTGGGAAAAATTCAAAAATTCAAATATCCGAAATCAAAAATATTCCAGTAATAAAAACCGAGCGGGGTGGTGATATAACTTATCATGGACCTGGCCAGATAGTTATTTACCCAATTTTCAATCTAAATCAATCTAAAATTGGACCTAAAAAATATATTCAGCTTTTAGAAGAAATAATTATTGACGCTTTAAAAACCTTTAAAATAAATGCTACTACTCAGCAAACACTTCCAGGAGTTTGGATTGATAATAGAAAAATTGCCAGTATAGGTGTTCGAATAAAGCATGGAATTACTTTCCATGGTCTTGCGCTTAATGTTTCAACAGATCTAAACTACTTCAATTATATTACCCCATGCGGAATTGATAACTTAGAAACAACTTCAATCAGCAAAGAGCTTGGAAAAAAGATAGCTGTTGACGATATTAAAGCTAAGATAGTAAAAAATTTTCAAAAGTTAATTTTTATATGATACCCTCAAATCAACATAAACCAAAAATATCCATTGCTATAGATGAAAATTTTAGACAGGTTAAACAACTGGTTCAAAAAGAATATTTAAATACTGTATGCGTTGAAGCCAGATGTCCAAATATATATGAGTGTTGGCAAAGAAAAACTGCTACCCTAATGATACTTGGTGATACCTGCACTAGATCTTGCGGATTTTGTTCAGTCAAAACTGGTAAACCCACTTGGGATGATCCTTTAGAGCCTCTTCGCGTCGCTCATGCGGTAAAAAAAATGTCCTTGAGACATGTTGTTATTACGTCCGTAGATAGAGATGATCTTAAAGGAGATTATGGAGCTAATATTTGGGCAAATACTATAAAGCAAACTCGTAAAATAAATCCTCAATGCACCATCGAAGTTTTAACTCCTGATTTTAAGGGTGATCACAATGCACTTCAGATTGTTTTTGAAGCTCTTCCCAACATTTTTAGCCATAACATTGAATGTGTAGAGAGAATAAGTCGTCAAATTCGTCCTCAAGCTAATTGGAAAAGAACATTAAATGTCCTCCAGTCAGCTAAAGAGTTTGGACTGACAGTTAAAACTGGAATCATGGTAGGTTTAGGTGAATCAATAGATGAAGTAAAAAGAACAATGGAAGAAGCATTATCAGTTGGAGTAGAAATTTTCACTATTGGTCAATATTTACAGCCAACCAAAAAACACCTTCCAGTTGAGAAATATCGATCATTGGAAGATTTTGAATTATTAAAAGCATTTGGCAAAGAAATTGGATTTAAAATTATTGAATCTGGACCTTTAGTTCGAAGTTCTTATCATGCAGATGAGCAGGCAAAACTATTTTACAATAATGCGTAGAAATTTTATCATTTTTGTAGTCTTCATTGGTTGTTTTCTGATATCATATATTGCTATCAATGGTACTAATTCTTTTGAAGGCAGAACTTCGTATAAAAATTTATCTTTTATTCTTCCAGATAATTGGATTTTAAGCGAATCTCAGTCACAGTTCAGGCTTTTTGAAATCACCTTACCTGAAAATCCTGATTTCGATATAGTTATTTTTTCAAATATTGGGGGGGATGCAACTCAAAATTTTGAACGATGGAAGAAACAATTTCAAACAATTGATTTTTTGGAAACGAATGTAATTAATAACGATGATAAGAAAATTTCGACAATCAAAATCAGTGGAATTTTTAATCTTCCAAATCCAAACAACCCTACTATTATTGAAGAAGTAAAAAATAATTATAGCCTTTTAGGAGGAGTTATAGAGTTTCCAAACAGTGTGTATTTTATTAAGGCTACTGGATCAGAGGAAAAAATTCTAGACAATGAAGATTATTTTAGTAATTTTATTCAATCCTTTAGGCTTAACTAGCATACTTTTATGTCATAATGACATAGAATGTAACTATTGAGGAACTTTTTAAGCATTGGTATGTTATTTGCACTAATAAATAGAAAAAAGGGAAAAAATGGAATCAGATAGAAAACAATATCCGGTAATGCCTCTGAAAAATACGGTTTTATTTCCACAGCAGGTTATTCCAATTTATGTTGGCAGAGAAAAATCCTTAAAATTAATAGAAGACTTACCTGAAGAGAATAAATATTTAATTGTTGTTGCTCAACAGGATGGATCAATAGAAGATCCAAAAGAAGAAGATTTATATTCTTATGGAACATTAGCGCTTGTTCTGAAAACTTTTGATATGCCAGACAATAGCAAATCAGCAATTGTTCAGGGTGTCGATAGAGTAAAAATTTTAAAGTTTGAAAGTAATGATTCCTATTTTCTAGCTGATATTGAACGAATTCCCGAGGCATTGAACACACCCGATCTCGAAATTGAAGCCTTAGCTAAAAAATTAAAAAATTCTTTTACTGAGTTAATTAAAATTTCTCCCAATTTGAATGAAGAGCATGCGGGAATGTTATCCAATATTAATCGTCCATCAAGACTTGCTGATCGAGCTACTTCTTTGCTATCTGTTTCCAATTCAGAGAAACAAGAAATTCTTGAAGAGCTTGATATTAAAAAAAGAGTCAAAAATGCGATATCTTTACTGCAAAAAGAGATTCAACGCATAAAACTCGGGGAAGAAATTCAATCTGAAGTTCAAGATGAGATTTCTAAAACTCAAAGAGAGTATTATCTAAGAGAACAAATGAAAGCAATTCAGAAAGAACTTGGAGAAGATACTCAAACGGTTGAGTTGGACGATTTAAAAAAGAAAATTGATGATGCAAAAATGAGTGAGCAAGCTTTAGAAGTTGCTGAAAAAGAACTTGAAAGATTAAGCAGAATCTCACCACAATCCCCAGAATATTCTGTCGCTAGAACTTATTTAGAATGGTTAGTTGAATTACCTTGGAGTAAATCAAGTAAAGATAGTTTAAATATTCAGAAAGCTGATAAAATATTAAATGAAGATCACTATGGTCTGCAAAAAGTAAAAGAAAGAGTCTTAGAATATTTAGCAGTACGTTCTTTGAAGAAAAAGGTTACAAAAGATGATACTGTTAGAGGACCAATCATTTGTTTTACAGGACCTCCTGGGGTTGGTAAAACCTCTTTAGGAAAGTCTATTGCAAAATCAATGGGAAGAGAGTTTGTTCGAATTTCATTGGGTGGAGTAAGAGATGAGGCAGAAATAAGAGGGCATAGAAGAACTTATATTGGAGCATTACCTGGAAGAATTATCCAATCATTAAAGAAAGCCCAAACCAATAATCCTGTGTTCATGTTAGATGAAATCGATAAGCTTGGATCAGATTTCCGAGGTGATCCTTCCTCAGCAATGCTTGAAGTATTAGATCCTGAACAAAATCATGCATTTAGCGATCATTATCTAGAAGTCGATTTTGATTTGAGTAAAGTAATGTTTATTGCCACTGCCAATTATCCAGACAATATTCCTCCAGCTTTATATGATCGAATGGAAATGTTAGAGTTTAGAGGGTACATTGATGAAGAAAAAATTAATATTGCAAAAAAACACTTAATTCCGAAGCAAATTGAAGAAAATGGGCTAACCTCCAAACAGGTGAAGTTTTCAGATACTGGGATTAAAGAAATTATTCGTTCTTATACTAGAGAATCTGGAGTTAGAAGTCTTGAAAGAGAAATTTCTAATGTCCTTCGAAAAGTAGCGGTTGAATTAGTCAATAATAAGATTAAAACTATAACTATCACTAAAGCTATAGTTAATGAATATTTAGGTATTCCTAAATTTTTATCTGATCTTGCCGAACGTACAACTAAATCCGGCGTTGTAACTGGGATGGCTTGGACTCCTGCAGGGGGTGATATCCTATTTATAGAGTCGAGTAAAATGCGCGGTAAAGGAAACCTCACATTAACTGGTCAACTGGGTGATGTCATGAAAGAATCAGCAAGCGCTGCTTACTCATATGTGAAATCACACACAAAGAATCTTGGTTTAGCTGAAGACTTTTTTGAAAAACTAGATATTCATGTACACTGTCCTGCTGGAGCGATCCCAAAAGATGGTCCATCCGCTGGTGTAAGTATGTTCACTTCTTTAGTTTCTTTATTAACAGATAAACCTGTTAAAAGTAAGTTAGCTATGACTGGCGAAATTACTTTACGAGGTAATGTTCTTCCAGTGGGAGGTATTAAGGAAAAAGTGACTGCAGCACATCGTGCAGGGATTAGAACAATTATTTTGCCCAATGCGAACAAGAGAGATCTTGAGGAAATTCCAGAAAACATTAAAAAAGACTTATCATTTCATTTTGCAAAAGAAGTGATGGATGTAATTAAGGTGGCAATCCCAAATCTGAAAAATTAGTTTCTATTTAAAAGAAGTTGGAATTTCAATTATCAAAATTTAATTTAATCAACTTTTGGGGCGATTAGCTCAGCTGGTTAGAGCGCCTGCTTTACACGCAGGATGTCGGGAGTTCGAATCTCTCATCGCCCACAT
>JAFMFP010000010.1 GCA_017856055.1 Fidelibacterota bacterium
TCGTGTTGATAACACCGCTGCAATTGCTTACGATGACTATACTAAAGCTGATATCGATTTCAGATTAGGTGGTCGTGGTTTGCCTAAAGCCCTATCAACCCTTCCTAACGTTTACGTTGAAAACGGTGGTGGTTGGGATGATGAAAACGTTTACGTTCGTGGATTCGATGACCGTTATACTGCGTACTTAATTAACGGTGTACCGATGAACGATATGGAAAACGGTAATCTTTACTTCTCTAACTGGACTGTGTTAGCAGACGTAGCCTCTGTAGTACAACTACAAAGAGGTGCCGGTGCTGTAAATCTTGCAGTTCCTAGTTTAGGTGGTACTGTAAACTTCATCAGTGCTCCTGCTTCAACTGAAGCTAGCGCTACTGTTAAACATGAAGTAGGTATGTTCCAATACAATAAAACAGCTGTTGTCTTGAATTCAGGTCTAATGATGGACGATAAAATGAATTTCCAAATAGCTGCTTCAAGAAGAACCGCGGATAAATTCTTCCAAAACGGTACTTACTCTGATGCTTGGTCATACTACTTTAACGCTTCTTACTCAATGGATGATAACAATCGTCTAGAGTTTGTTGCATTGGGTTCTCCACAAATTCACGGACAAAATTTCTACAATAATCGTATTGCAGACTTTAGCCATGAATTAGCTAGAGAGCTTGGTGTTTCAGAAGAAGATATTGCCTCAAGAACTGAAAGAGGTATTGAATTCAACCCTAGATATGACAGATTAGACACACCATATTACGGTAAAAGAGCTGTTGCTAGTTGGAAACCATTTGATGGTTGGAACTGGAAATCAGCTGATCGTCACTCTGCTCATGAAATCAACGGTAGAGAAAACTATTTCCACAAACCAATCGTACAACTTAATTCATATAATAAATTAAGTGATGATATGATGCTATCTACTTCTTTCTACTACTCTGGTGGTGAAGGTGGTGGTTCAGGTTCAGCTGGTTCTGTTCGTTATGGTAACGATGGAGCAGTGGACTGGGATGCAACTATTGCTAGCAACCAAGAAACATCAAGATACAACGATGACTATGGCTATGTAGCTAGAGGTATTATTCGTGGAAGTAGAAACAATCAATATACTTATGGTATTATGTCAAAATTAGACTATGATATCAGCTCAAATGCAAAGATGACCTTTGGTTTAGACTGGAGAACAGCTGAAGTTGAGCACTACAGACAAGTATATGATTTATTAGGTGCTGATGTATTCTACAACTCAAGTAATCCTAACTGGACTGCTGAGCAAAGATACAGAACCCTTGGTGATAAAATTTATTATGATAACACCAACACGATTGACTGGTTAGGTGGTTACGGTCAGTACACTGTTTCAAACAACGACGGATCTTCATGGTTCGCTATGTTTGGTGCAACTACTGCAAGCTACACAGCTGAAAACCATTTCTCAGTTGAAAGACAATTTGTTGAAGCTGACGCTGAAACAGGTTACCAAATGAAAGTTGGAGGTACTTATCCTCTAAATGATACTTTCTTATTATTTGGTAATTTCAGTTCTTCAAATCTTACACCATCATTAGATAAACTTGTTGATGATGTAAACTATGTTCTTAACTCAGACTTCGAAAATGAGAAAGCAACTTGGTTTGATCTTGGTGCAAGATTTAAATCTGCTAATGGACAATGGGCTGGTTCTATGAACTACTATAGCGCCACATGGTCTGACCGTGCATTAAGCGGCACCAGAACTGAAGCTAATGGTGAAGAAACTTTCTTCAGCATTGATGGATTAAATCAAAATCACTCAGGTGTTGAGTACTCTATTGCTTATCAACCACTACCAATTCTTAGAATTGACTTCCGTGGCCACATGAGTGACTGGGTATTTACTGATGATCTTAATTACACATATTATGAGACCATTGGTGATCCATCATCAGCAACCAACTTTGATCTTTATGTAAAAGATGTAAAAATCGCAGGTGCTCCTCAAGAAGCTCAAAACTTGATTTTGACTACTTTCTGGAACACTATGAAAGCTTCATTAGAAGTGGAGCGCTTTGGAAAACTATATGCTAGATGGGGATATGACAATGACGTATCTGACTTAGCTTCTACATTGGGTAATCCAAGCAACACCTTTAAAAATGATGCTTACGTTACTGACTTTACAACCCTATTAAACTTCAAATACCAATATGGTATGAATGTTATGGGTAAAGATGTAACCTTAAACTACTCAATTCACAATTTAACTGATGAAATGTACTTAGGTGATATTGTGGACTTTGGTTCAGGTGACGTTGGTAATTTAAGAGTTCGTCTAGGTCAACCTAGATCTTGGAACTTTGGTGTTACTATCAATTATTAATCTTTAATAGATTGAATCGATAATAAAAGGCCCTTCTACGGAAGGGCTTTTTATTTCTTCAGATTTTTTTGTAGCTCAGCTAATTCTTTTAGAAGATCAGTAGACGGCTGTTGACCATCATCTTCCAATTGTTGTATTTGAGAGCGTAACAATTGAATTTTTTGTCTTGTAGGCTCAGCATGGATAACTCGTAAACAATCCTCTACAATAAGATTCAGGTCATCTTTTTCAGAATAATCAATAATTAAAGAGGCTAAAAAATTACGAAGCTTAGGAGAGCTCCCAAAAGAATCTAATAAGCTTGAAATAGAAATTTCTTGGCTATCCTCTAAAATCTTAGTGGCAATTTCTTTAATATATTGATTAGAAAAATCAGAAATAGAAATTTTATCTTTCATAGATGAATTTTGAATTAAAATTTTCAAAAGTTCAATTTCTGCTCTCTCTAAAAGAGTATCGGAGAGTATAATATTAGGGTTGTCTTGGCTAGCTTCTCCTGAAATACTTCTTTCAGTAAATTGGTTAGGTTTAATTTTTTCAATTCTCTTGAGAATTTCTCCCTCATCGATTTGAAACTTTGTGGCAAAACGTTTAATCAAATCATTAACGATAATTGGGTCTTTAATTTGTATTACTTCTAACAACTGTTCATCTAAGAATCGTGATTGATCAGAAGCGCCCCCTTCAAGAGCTTTTTTCTTGAGCACCAAATAATCAACGGGATGAAGAGCATTCTTAATCAATGCCTTAAAGGCCTCATTGGGTGCTTTCTCTTTGATGAAAAATTCATCCGGATCTAATCCTTCTTTCATATCTATAATTCTTACCTCTAGGCCGGACTGTAGTAAAACATAAGATGTTCTTATGGCTGCATTAATTCCAGCTGAATCTGAATCATATGCTAATAAAACACGGTTAGTAAATTTTTTCAAAGCGGATGCGTGTTTCAGGGAAAATGCTGTTCCTGAAGTAGCTAAAACATTGTGGTATCCTTCAGAAAATAGTCTTAAAAAATCGGTTTGACCTTCCACTAAAATCGCAAATTGGTTCTTTCGGATATTTGGAAAGGTAAGATACGAACCAAAGAACACTTTACTCTTTTGAAATAGTCTAGTCTCTGGAGAGTTGAGATATTTGACATCTTCTTTTTCAGAAATGGATCTACCGCTAAATCCTATTACCTTTCCAGAAAGATTAAAGAAAGGGAACATAATTCTATTTCTGAATCGATTTACAAGCCCCTTTTTCCCTTTAGAAAATAACCCCGATTCAAGAAGAATAGATTCTTCAAATTTGCCTTTAAATTCATTAAGCATATCATCCCAAGAATCAGAGGCATAACCAATTCTAAATTTTTTAATGATAGAATCAGCAATAGATCGTCTTTTAAGATAGTCTTCAACCTCCTTTTTATGAAGCGAGGATTGAAAAAATAAACAGGCTAGTTCGTGAATTTCATACAAAGAATCATATACATTATTATCTTCAGTTGCACCAGTCTCAATAAATTCTATGCCGTGTTTTTCACAAATTAATTTAACAGCTTCTCCAAAACTGATTTTTTCGAATTCAATGATAAATTGAATTGCATTACCACCCTGCCCTGAGCCAAAGTCATACCACATGTTTTTATCTGGAGAAACACTAAAAGATGGCTTGGACTCTGTTCGAAATGGACTCAAACCGAAATAATTTCTTCCTCTGGCTTTTAAGGAAACATAAGGAGAAATAACATCCAAAATGTTGACATCATTTAAAACTTTTTCAATTGTTTCTTGCGACACTCTTTTCATTTTAGGCAAATAAATTAATGTTGTTGCGAATATAGTTGATGTAAGGCTCAAGATAAACAAGAAGTTGAGATTCAGATTGAAGAATAGAATATAATTTTGAGGAAATTAAGGTATCAAAAAACCATGCACTTATTATAACTAAAACAGTTCCGCGAAAAACTCCAAAAAACAACCCCAGCCATTTATCAATATATTGTATTTGGTTAGATCCTTCAGTTAAAAATAGAATTACTCTAGTTATAAATCGTAAAACAAATAAAGAAACCATAAAAATGGCAGACATAGCAATTATAATTACTACCCCACCAGATAAACGAAATTCCATCGATAAAAACACAGCAAAATCATTGTAAAATAATAGAACCATTATTAAGCTAAAAAATAGATTAATAAAATCGGATGCAGATTCAAGAAAACCCTTGCGATAGCCTATAGCTCCAAAAATTAGAACAAATACGCTTAGCAAAATATCTAAAATCATTAAGAAAGTATAGACCTTAAAATTTCTTGGGCCATTTTTCCGTCAATTTTCCCCTGGCCTTTTTTCATTAATACTGGCATCACCTTACCTAGGTCTTGAAGGCTGGTTGCACCAGTTTCCTCAATGATTTCAGAGATAATGAGTTTTGTTTCTTCTTCAGATAGCATCTTAGGAAGATAAGATTCGATGCAACTCAACTCAACTTTTGCCTGATCCACAAGATCTTCTCTTCCTCCATCTAGGTAAAGCTTAAGAGAGTCTTTTAGCTGCTTTGCGGAGTTTTGTAACACTTTAATGGTCTCTGAATCCTCAAGTTCACGACCTAGCTCAATAGATTTATTTTTACACTTTGCAATTAAAAGTCGAATAAAATTTGCTTTGGTTCTATTGCCAGCCTTGAGGGCTTCTTTCATATCAGATTCTAATTGTTTAATCATTGATAGTATCTCCTTCATTTAATTTTTTCATTACCATTAAGAGTTTGTTTTTATCCTCCTCAAAACCAATAAATTTTCTTTCTAGGTCGTGAGAAATTTTAGCAATATCCCCTTGGTGTACAAAAGGATCAACCACAACGCTTCTTTTATGTGTAATAATATTGATAAGGTCTTTTATTTGAGCATTCAAACTTTTTTTGCTTTCATTATTCGTTTCTAATGGATTAGTTGTCAGTGAACTTCCTTTGGAATAAACCAACAAATCAAACGACGGTTGATTCCATGGTAATCTACTCTCATCGAACTCAAGCGTAAAATTAATTCGTCCATGATTTTTAAAATATTTTTGAATTATTCTTTGATATTCAAAAGTGAGCTCAAAGGGTGTGATTACAATAAGAGCACCAAATTCATTAAGGCTTCTTTGAGATTCCCTAATCCAGATTTCTTGATCTTCAAAATCTACTGATGGTATTTTCCCTTCATTATTATAAGAAAATGGTTTAGAAATAATTAAATCAATTTTATTATCTGGCAAAAGTCTTAAGCCATCAATAGCCCTTCCCCAAAAAAGACCTCCGGGCCAATGTTTACCATCATAATTCATTTCTTCTACAGATTTCAACGCGGGAAGATATTGATTGAGGTCATTGACATTGAGGATTAAATTTTCCATGTTTTAATTTAATTTTTTAATGTTAATTATAAAATCTTAAGTTTTTAAAAATGTCAAAAACCTTCAAAATAGCTATAAGCACTTTGCCCAAAAAACCCTGGTGGGGCAGTGGAATTCCATCATATGAAGATAATGAACTTATGAAAACGGGGGTTATTCCCAATCAGCAGTTGCTAGTTTCGCAATACAAAAATCTCTTAAGAAGTATCCAGTCAGAATCATATGAAACTATTCAAATACATTTTCCAGAAAATTTAGAAACCAACAATGGATTTGATTTTATTTTTATGCGTGACCACTTTATAACTCATAGAAATAAAAATGCAGTAATCTGTAATATGAATGTTCCAGAAAGAAAAAATGAACCAAAATACACCATAGAACCTTTAAAAGAGCTGGGGTATAATGTACTAGAAATTAATGATTTGAATAAAACGTTTGAGGGGGGCGACATATTCTATCTTCCTGAAGAAAATATTTTACTTGCTGGCAACAATAGGAATTCTCAAGATGGTCTAGAATTGTTATCTGAATTACTAGGTATTAGAGAATTAAAAATTATTCCTAACTTTGGGTTTCACATTGACACTTCACTTTCTCCTATCTTTGACAATCAACACAACTGTATCGGAATTCAATGTGCAGAAAGCATGTTTTCTTCAAAAGATATTATTTTTCTTAAAGAACTTTGCAGGACATATAATTGGGGATTGCTTATTTTGTCTGCAAAAGAAAATAGGATTTCCGAGAATGAGTTTAGGACCAACTTAAACTCTTTAACGCTTCCTGGTTTAATAGTCTCGAATTCAAAAAATCATCCCAAAATGCTTTTAGATTTTTTAAAATCTCACAATGTTTCTTTGATAGAATGTCCAGTAACAGAGTTTGCATTGAGCGGAGGATCTATACATTGCCTCACCAATGAGTTATATTGAATTTACTTTGGAAAATTATCATTAAGCGACTCCCACAAATAAAGGCATGCATAGGTTCGATATGGTGCCCATTTCTTGCTCAATGACAAGATTTCTTGTTCGGTCTGAACATTGTAAAGCTTTTTAATGATATTGACTATAGCTAAATCTTTTATTGGAAAAATATCCTCATAGTTTTTGCTAAAAATAAGAAACATATCAGCTGTCCATTCTCCAATGCCCTTAAGGGAAGTTAAGGATTTTTTAAGAGCATCAATTTCTTCCTCTTGATACAAAGAATTAATAACCTCTAGACTTTCCGATGAAAAAAAATTTTCTATATATGTTTTTTTCTGAATAGAAAGCCCGATAGACCTCCACTCCTCTTCAGTCCAGTTTTTTATTTTTGATTCATTCCCCTGATAAAATTTATGAAAGCGTTTATAAATTGTATTTCCTGCTTTAGTAGAAATTTGCTGATAAATAATAAATTTGATTAGATCCTCTAAATAGCTTTGAGAGGGTTTTAAATTTGGAAACTCATACTCGTCGATAATTTTTTTTAAAACTTTGTCATCACTGAGACTGCTAATAATTAATTGTGGTAATGCCGACATACAATATTAATGGCTTAAAATGTCCTGGAAAACATTTAAGGTTTGAACCCTTAATTGCTCTATATTGCCACTATTAGAGATGAGGTAATCTGCATATTGACTTTTTTCTGCATCGCTTAATTGTAACTTCATTCTTTGTTGAATTTCCTCAATAGAAAGGTTGTTTTTTTTAAAAACCCTTTTGATTCTTTCTTGTTCATTGCTTTCGACTAACACGAGTTTATATTGATAATTTTTTTGTAAATAGCTATGGAAATTAGATTCAATAATGAGAGCGGCGTCAATCAATACTGCGCTAACTTGGCCAATTGTTTTCTGTTCTGAAATAATTTCTTGTATATCTTTTAATAATTCTGGATAGATGATTCGAGTAAGCTTATTAATCGTCTCTTGATTCTCAAATACATTTTTTGAAAGCTCAGAAATATCAAAAGATTTCATTTCAGGAAATACGCTCAATATCTTTTTCTGAATTACTTCTGAGTCATATTGTTTTTTAGCGAGTATATCGGCATCAATAATTTCGACACTAAAGTTACTTGAAACAAACTTACAAACCGTAGATTTACCGGAGCCGATACCACCCGTAACACCAATAATCTTCATCGATTTATTTGCGATAAAATTCTTTTGGAAACCTCCTCAATGCTTCCATCTCCATTAATTTGCGTCACCTCATGGCGGTAATAATCAATCAAAGGTTTTGTAAGTTCTTCATAGACATCTTGTCTTTTTATTATCACTTCTTCAGAGTCATCTGCTCTTCCTGAGCTCTTTGCTCTTTCAACTAAACGCTTTACTAGAATATTTTTGTCTAAAGAGATGTTTAAAACATAATTAATTTTTAGCTTGAGGCGATCCAAAAGGCTGTCAAGGCCTTCAGATTGAGGAACAGTTCTGGGAAAACCATCAAAAATGAACCCCATATCTAGGTTTGATATAATAATTTTTTCAATCATTTCGAGTACAAGATGATCTGGAACTAAATTACCACGATCCATAAAACGTTGGGCCTTTAAACCCAAATCTGATCCATTATCAATTTCGTTCCGTAAAATTTCCCCTGTGGAAAGGTGTAATAAATTAAATTTTTCTGCAAGAATTTTTGCTTGCGTACCCTTCCCCGCACCCGGAGGACCCATAATGATAACTATCATTTGCTTTGTAGGCCTATAGGTTCATCTAGAATAGCTTTCATAACTATTGCTAGCTTAAATGGTTGGTTTTGATATTGTTTTTGAATTTCAAGAAGTTTATTGCTTTTTGCTTTTTTACTTTTGTGTTTTAATTGAGCAAGCCCTTGATAATCATCTACAGTTAATTCTTTTTTATCATTCGGTAGTTCTTGATTAAGAACAATTTCTAAATCCTTGCGACTTTTTTCTATTTTTTTTTCTTTTTCGACAGCCTCTTTGAAAAGTTTCAGCGGATCTGAATTATCTTCTAAATTGATTCCAAAATCAAAAATAGGGTTTTGAGGCCTTGACTCCTTTTTGGAGAAATCAAATTCTGATGCTTTTGTAGCGCCTAATTTAGACTGCTTTCTTTTTTGAGAACTTCTATATGAGCTATATAAATAGAATAGAATTAAAATCCCATAATATATTAACTCTTCCACGCTCTACTCCTTGCTATCTTCGCTTTTGTCTTTTCCGCTATGAGCAATAGACTCTCTCATTGAAGTATCTGAGGAAATATTTTGAAGTTTGTAATAATCTAAAACTCCCAAGTTTCCGCTTCTAAATGCTTCAGCCATTGCGAGAGGAACCTGGGATTCTGCCTCCACTACCTTCGCTTTCATTTCTTGCTCAAGAGCAACAGCCATTGCTCTTCTGGTCTCTGCTTTAGCTTGCGCCACTCTTAAATCAGCTTCTGCTTGATCTGCTTGTAATTGAGCTCCAATATTTTTACCCACATCAATATCTGCTATATCAATAGACAAAATTTCAAAGGCTGTACCTTTATTGAGACCTTTTTCTAACACAGTTCTTGAAATAGAATCTGGATTTTCTAAAACAGCCTCATAGGTTTCTTTTGATCCAATAGCACTTACAATTCCTTCTCCAACCCTTGCAATAATAGTGTCTTCAGTTGCACCACCTACAAGGTTTGGAATATCTGTTCTTACTGTAACACGCGCTCTGGCTCTTACCTCAATCCCATCCTTTGCAACTGCTGATAACTTACCATCCACTGGAGCATCAATAACTTTTGGATAGACACTTGTCTGGACAGCAGATAGTACATCTCTTCCAGCTAAGTCGATAGCTGTGGCAATTTCAAATGAAAGTTCAATGCCTGCTTTCGAAGCTGCGATCAGCGCATCAACCACTTTATCCACGTTTCCTCCAGCCATATAATGAACTTCAAGATCGCCACTAGTAATTTCTAAACCAGCTTTTCGGGTGGCAATTAAACCATTAACAATAACTGAGGGGGGGACTCTTCTAAATCTCATTCCAATTAAACTAAAAATTGTTACGCCCTTTCCTCCAATACTAAAAATTGCTTGTAGCCAAAGACCTACTGGAACAATCCATAAAATTAATAATATTGTTAAAATCAATACGACTGCTGCATAAATACCCATATATTCTCCTTTTTCCTAATCGACTTTACTACGATTATTATAATTTTCTTTTAAGTTCGACTTATTACTATCCAACGAAACTAACTTATTAAATAATTCTGATCTTAAAATTACTCGAATCAAATATATTAATCCAATAATTCCAATAAAGACTCCCCACCCAAATCCGTCAATTGCCTGTTGTTGCGTATCATAATCTAGAGGAATATCAGGTATTAAAAGCAAATAGAACCCATAAAATAGAATCGCAACCCCCAAAAGGCCAATAATTCCAAACCCTGCTACAAAAAATGCTTCAATTAACAACAACAATAATCCAGCTACAACTATTAGTAGGTCAGATGAAGTTGCAAGCTTTGAAATATAACCAGCTCCAAGTGCCAGCACTAAACAAATTGCACCGATGGTACCTCCAATCCCCCATCCAGCGCTATATAGTTCGGCTATAATTCCAATGGTTCCAAATGTCATCAACAAAGAAGAAACTGTAGGATTGGTCAACAGCCTAACAAGGTTTTCTGACCAATTTTCTTTTATCATAGTGATTTCATAGTTTTCAATTGATTCCAACAATAAAATTTCTTCAATTGATTCAGAAACACCATCTGCGATCCCATATTTAATGGCCAGATCTGTGGTTAAAGTGATAAGTTTTCCCTCTTTTCGCCCTTCAATATCATCCACTTGTAACGTGTCACCATTGACTACTAAAAATTCAAAACTTAACTCCTCATCAACCATACCTCGCGCAATATTAGGATTTTTTCCTACCCTTTCAGCTGTAGCGGCCATTTCTTCTCGCATATAACTTTGTGATTTTTCGGATTGTTTGTTTCCGGACATGTCAACAACGCTAGTTGCTCCAATGGTAGCTCCTTCAGTCATATATATTTTATTGCAAGATAATGAAATCAATGATCCCGCTGAAATAGCCCTTCGATTAATAAAAGCGATAGTAGGAATGCTCGAAGAAGAAATAGCATCTTTAATTTGAGTAGCAGCGTCTACTCTTCCGCCAAAAGTATCAATATCAAAAATTATAAGGTCAGCATTTTTTTGTTCTGCTTCTGACACAGCTCGCGTAACAAGACTAGGAATTCCTAGATCTATAACATCATTAATAGGAACAATATAAATTAGACTTTTTGGTTCTTCAGATGAAAATAAAAGGCTACTAGCCAAAAACCAAGATAGGATTGTTGTTTGAAATTTTGTTTTCATTACTTTTTACAAGGATTAGATTTAAATAATGTATTTTTTTTTAAAAATTTATTCGTTTATTTTGCGATTAAGCCCACAATTTATAGTCAAATTTAATGAGTATTTCATCTATAGTCTACTTTTCCATTTTATAAAAATCAGAAGAGAGCTTGTTGATAAAAATCTAAGCATAGCTTTCCCAACGCTTTCTGCTAAAGAACGATATTTAATCTCAAAAAAATGCTACAAATTTTTCTCCAAAGAAATGGTTGATTTAATTAAAGGCTCTTTTTGGAAAGACACTTCGAGGGTTCAATTTGAAAATATTCAAGAACTAGAAAAGGCATTAGAGCTCAATAGGGGGGTTTTATTAGTTGGTGGGCACCTGGGTGCTTTTGATAAAGCATTCGCATCTATAAAGAAAAAAGGTCATAAAATTAGCGGAGTGGCCTATGAACAAAACAATAAAGGTTCGGATCGTTACTTTAAAAATATTCGAGAAAACTTTTTTACCAAACAGCTTTATAGGGGAGATGACTTAAAAGAAATTTTACATCTTTTAAAAAAGAATGAAATTGTGGTCTTATTGAGCGATCAAAATGCTCGTCACAAAGGAATAGATGTAAACTTTTTCGGATATCCATGTTCCACTTTCAGTGGTGCGGCAGTTTTACACAAAAGAACTGGCGCCCCAATATTGTGCTTTGATATTATCAAGCAAAATCAAGAATATTGGACTTCTTTTAAAAAAATTAACGAAGAAAATAATAGGGATATTGCTAGCGTTGTGCAAGAGTATACTTTTGCAATTGAGGAATCTATCAAAAAAGATCCATCGCAATATTTTTGGTTTCACAATAGGTGGAGAGTGTAAAATGAAGGTTTTTTCCAGCTCAACTCTAGACCTTGAAAATATCATTTGTGATGAGTTAAAAAAGGGTAGTTTAATTGCGTATCCGACGGATACAATTTATGGGGTTGGTTGTGATGCGTTTAACAATCAATCAATAGAAAAAATTAATCTTATTAAGGGTCGCAACGCTCCTATGACAATCGCTATTTCTGGAATTGAAATGATTCAAAACAAACTAAATTTTAACAATTGGAAAGAAATTAATAAAATTCTTAAAGATGGTAGCACCTGCATTGTTAAAGAAAAGCGCGGGGCTTTTAGTTCGTTGATTACTAAAGATGGAAATATAGGCTTTAGAGTCCCCCAGCATCCACTATTGCAGTCAATTATTCAATTATTTAATAGTCCCATAACCACAACAAGCATTAATAGAACTGGATCTGAACCCCTAACGGAACCCCAAAAAATTTTAAAAGAGTTTGGTACAGAAATAGACATTTTAATTGATGATGGAAAAATTAATAATAGCCCTTCAAAAATTTATTTATTCAAAAATAATGGTTTTGAGAGAATCAGATAAATGAAACTCAAATTGATAGCTACTCTACTTTTCTTCGGTCAATTGTTAGGACAATCTATACAAGTCGGAGATGTCTATCGCTACAATGTTTACTTTGAAGACTTAATTAAGCTTGGTGAAGCGAATCTGAAAGTTGTTGGAGAAGAAATAGTCAGGGGTTCTGATACATTTCATATGCAATTTTCTATAAAAACATCATCAATAGGAGACAAAATTTATAAAATTAGAAACTCGGTTGATTCGTGGATCAAAAAAGATGATTTTACTGTTTTAAAACAAATAAAAAAGAGCAGAGAAAGAAATTTTAAAAGAGATTATGTTACAGAAGTTTTTAAAAATAAAGCCATTAGCAACTCTAAGGAGTTTTTAGTTCCTGAGCAAATTTTTGATCCCTACTCATTAATTTTAACACTGCAGAATCTCTACGATATTTCAACCCAGGAAGACCATAATATTGACCGGGCTGAAAACACTGTAATTCACTTTGATATACTTGATGGCCCCAAAACTAGAAAAATATCTCTAAATAATAGCGGGATTGATATTATTAGAACTCCTTTGGGAAAATTTAAATCTGTAACGTTTAAGCCCAACAACCCTATTAAGAATGGCGAGATGGAGATATCATATGGATATTATAACAATCGACTTGTACCAATAAAAATTTCTTTAGCGCTGAACAGCGGAGTGATTGTTTTGAAAGTTAAAGAGATTATCCGTTAAAAAAATATCGAACAATATCATTTAAAATTAAATATGCCATCAATCCCAGAAGAATAAACATTCCAAAAGATTGAATTCTCATTCTTGTTTTTAGTGTGAACTTCTTTCTTCGAAGACTTTCAAGCAAAATAATAAAAATATGTCCTCCATCAAGCGCGGGAACTGGCAATAAATTTATAAACGCTAAGTTCATACTTATGAGCGCCATGATATATAAAAAGGGCACCAATCCTGCTTGGGCAGCCTGACCTGCTATATCGCCAATCATAATAACGCTTCCAACATCTTCGTTTGATACATTACCAGTAAAAATCATTTTTAATGAAGACAGCATAAGAATGGCTGACCATTTGGTTTGGTTAAGCCCGTATGAAATGGAACCTAATAAACCTAGGGGTGCATTTTTCATTTCTTCTGCAACGCCTAAAATTCCGATTTCTTGATCTACTCTACCTGTTTTTATATTAGGCGCAGCAAGAAGAGATGCTTGCGCAAAGACAATAGTGTCATTTCGATTCAACTGAATTGAGATTGTATCGTTGGGATATTGCATGATAATACTTGTGGCTTCATTCCATGTGTTTGTGGCTATATTATTAATAGACAAGATTTCATCACCCGATTGGATTCCAGCCAAATCAGCGGGACCCCCAGGTTCAACTGCAAATATTATAGGGTCTGAACTAACAGAAACCATATCACCTTCTATCAAGCCAATAGAAGAAAAAACAACAAAAGTAAGGATAATGTTCATAATAACGCCTGCACTCATTACCCAAATTTTCTGCAAAGGATTTTTAGACTCTAATTCATCTGGTTCTCCAGTAATTTCCTGATCCATATTTTCGTCTAAAATTCCTTTCATTTTAACAAATCCGCCAAGCGGCAACAATCCAATGCCAAAAATTGTATCAGATGGTTTCTGGTTTCTCTGAAAGGAAATGGTAGAGATTTTATCCCACTTGATTTTCTTATTTATAATTTTGAAAAAATATATTTCTAAATCTGTGGAATTTTTTTTCTTGGTAATATCGATTAGCTTAGGTGGCATCCCCAAAGAAAATCTCTCAACTGTTACTCCAACGCTTCTTGCTGCAAGATAATGTCCTAACTCATGAACAAACACAATAACACCAATTAAGACAATGAAAGCCAATAAATAAATCATTTATACTCCAAGATATTTTTGAATTAGAGCTGTTAATTTAACTAATTCTTCTCTTGTGGGAGAAGAATTATTACTAAAATGTTCTACAGTTTTTTGAACTTTGGGAATAATATCAACAAATTGAATCTCTCCTTTTAAAAATTGTTCGACAACAATGTCATTGGAGATGCTCATGATTGGTATTCGATTTCCACCTTCTTTTTCCCATTTTTTTACTAACGATAAAATTGGGTACCTACCGTAATCAACAGGAAAAAAATTATAAGATAACTGTTTCGAAAAATTGATTCTTGGAAAATCAGATTTTTTTCTTTCCTCTGAAAGAAGTGCGTATTGAATAGCCGTTCTCATATCAGGGGCACCTAACTGAGCTTTATACGACCCATCTACAAATTCTACGATTGAATGAATAATAGATTCTGGGTGAATAACAACTTCGATTTGGTCAGTATCAATTTTAAAAATTCTAATTGCCTCGATCCACTCCAAAGCCTTGTTCATCATTGTGGCAGAATCAACAGAAATTTTTGGCCCCATACTCCAATTTGGGTGATTTACTGCCTCTTCCTTGGTAATTAAATGAAAAGTGTTTAGGTCTCTTTTCAGAAAAGGACCTCCGCTGCCAGTAAGATAAATTTTTTGAAGGCTTTCTGGGTTTTCGCCAATCAAGCACTGATAAATAGCAGAATGTTCACTATCAACCGGAATTAATTGGGTAGAATGCATCTTTAGAGCTTTTTCAACAAGATGTCCTCCCACCACTAGAGATTCTTTATTTGCCAGTGCTAAAATATCGCATTGACCAATAAGGCCAAGAGTTATATCTAGTCCTATCGAACCAACAACTGAGTTTAAAGCAATATCTATATTAGAAATTTCTATTATTTTATTGCTACTATCTTCTCCTATTAGTAATTCAATATTGTTAAGAGCACAATATTGAATTAATGGATGGTTTTCTTGAATAAAATTAATGCCAACATACCTGGGCTTGAATTCATTTACGGCTTCAAAAAGAAAATCTGAAGAAGTGTTAACACATAGAACTTCAACCTTAAGAAGATTTGGATGATCTTTTATAACTGACAACGCCTGCTTGCCAATAGAACCTGAAGCGCCAAATATTCCAACTTTTTTCAAAGGAACGTTAAATAATTCCTCTTTTACTGTTTTCTATAAAATCTAAAATATTATTGATGAGCGCATTTTGTGGAATTTCTGTTTTTATTTTTTCGATAGCTATCGTCTGATTAAGCTCAGATTTAAATAAAATTTTATAGGCTCTCTTGATTTGTAACCTATCTTCATCGCTAAATCCTCTTCTTTGCAAACCCAAGGCATTGATTCCAGAAAACTGAACTGGATGCCTTCCTGCTAAGATGTACGGCGGTATATCTTGTACTATTTTTGAGTTTGCCGCTACCATTGCATGCTGACCAATTCTACAAAATTGATGTGCATTTGATGCCCCGCCCATAATGGCCCAATCTCCAATTTCAACATGTCCGCCCAGCGTAACCAAATTCACTAAAATAGAATTGCTTCCGATTATACAATCATGTGCAATGTGAACATATGCCATAATTAAAACATCATTTCCTACAAGCGTTACTCCAGTTGCTTTGGTGCCACGATTAATGGTAACAAATTCACGGATAATGGTATTTTCCCCAATTATGAGTTTGGATTTTTCTCCTTCAAATTTTTTATCTTGAGGAATGGCTCCAAGGCTATTATTATGAAAAATTTGACAATTTTCACCGACTTCAGTAAATGAGCAAATTGTATTAAAATTACCAATCGTTACATTGTTTCCAATGGTAACATTGTCTTCGATAACATTGTATGGCCCAATCGTTACATTGTTTCCAATGGTAACGTTATCGCCAATAATTGTTGTTGAATGAATATTATTAATTATTTTCTCTGCAAGTTATTTATAAAAATTTAGCTATTGACCTAAAAGAATTAAATGATTTTATTCAAATTGAGCTTTAAAAGTGTCTCGTAACATTTTAGCAAATTCTACGTTTCCTTTATGCCCACTTTTAATAGCTGTAATATGTCCTCTAATTGGCATACCAAGCAATGCCAAATCTCCAATCAAGTCTAGGACCTTGTGTCGAACTGGTTCATTTTCAAAGCGCAGTTTCTGGCTCTTATACAAACCCTTCGATCCTTCGTAAAGCCTAATTCCAAACTGGTCTTTAAAAAGCTTTACTTCTTCGCTGTTTATATCGCTATCAACAATAATAACCGCATTCCCCAAATTGCCTCCCCTAATTAATCCTTGCTTCATTAAAGCAGTAACCTCGCTTAATAAGCAAAAGGTTCTAGCAGGAGCTATTTCCTTTTCATAGTTGGTATAAGTATTCTGTATTGAACTGTATTGAACGCCCAAACTGTCTAATTCATAATGAATCGTAAAAGTTGTTTTAAAGCCGTTAAAGGGAACACCAACGATTTCTACGTCTTTTTCATCATCAGTATATACAACTGGTTTGGAGATTTCTAAAAATTTTTTTTCTGCTTTCTGTTCAACAATTTGAGCATCTCTTAAAATGTTAACAAAATCTTTCGCACTACCATCCATTACAGGGGGCTCTTTACTGTTAAGCTCAATTAAAACATTGCTTAATCCTACGCCAGCGCAAGCAGAAAGAACGTGCTCTGTTGTATGAACTCGAACTCCATTTTCTTCAATGGTAGTACCCCTAGTAAGATCAACAACATTATCAATAAAAGGGGAAACGATTTGATCTGATTTGTCATTTCTTACAAATTTAATACCAAAATTTTCTTCAGCTGGATGAAAGGTAATTGTGCTTTGAACGCCTGTGTGTAATCCGACCCCCGTAAGAGAAACAGAATGTTTAATAGTTTTTTGAAATTTTGGCATTTTAAGATATCTTTTTTTCTAATTTTTCAATTCTTTTAAAAATTGCGTCCCTTTTTTGTTTTTCTTTAATTGGCCTAGCGGGATTTCCAGCATACATTTCATCGCCTTTTACAGATTTTAGCAACAAAGATCGTGCGGCTAATATAGTTTTTTCTCCAACATGCAAATGAGGTCCAATGTCAGATTTACCAGCAAAAACACAGAATTTTTCCACCACTGTGCTGCCGGCAATAAACACTCCACCTGCGATTAAACACCCTTCCATAATATGCACATTGTGTGCAATGTGCACTTGATTGTCAATCTTAGTATTGCTGTCTATTAAGGTATGTCTTACAGAGCCCCGGTCTATTGTACATTTTGAACCTATCTCTACATTTTTACCTATTCTCACCCCTTTAATTTGTGGAATTTTAAAATGAGTATTTTTTTCAGTATGGAACCCAAATCCATCGGAACCAATTATTGTCCCTGCATGCACAATAACGTTATCACCCAGAATAACATCGTGGTATAAAACTGTGTTTGCATGCACAATAGAAGATTTTCCAATTTTACAATTGGACCCAATAACCACTCCTGGCCCCAAGATAACATTGTCACCTATTATGGAATTTTTGCCGATACTCACGAATGGGGAAAGTATAACGTTTTTACCAAGTTTAACACTTTCATGTACATATGCTTTTTCTGGAGAATTTATAGGGGTGTCATGAGCTTCAAACAAACGCAAGACTTCTATCATTGCAGTTTGAGGATTCGAGACCACTATTCCACTCTTATCTTGGAGTATTGATTGGTCTGATACAATATAGGCGCCTGCTTTGGATTTTTCCAAAAGAGGAATATACTTTGGCAAAAAAGCAAAGGTGATATGTTGAGGCCCAGCAATTGAGATATCTTCTACGCCGCCTATAAGTAGGCTGGGATCTCCAACAAGATTCCCCTTTATCTTATTGCTAATTTCAAGCAGAGAATACACAGTTCGGACAAAGCTTATTCTTGAGCGTTGTTTGCTTTTCTCAACTCATACAAAACATCATCTGTTAAATCATGAGTAGGTTTTGTATAAAGTGAAGCTTGTGAGCCATCAATAATTATATCAAATCCTTTTGATGTAGCAACGGTATTAACTGCTGACTTAAATTTTTCTACCAATTCATATTCAAGCTGTGCCTGTTTTCTAGTAAGCTCGCCATTGGGTCCTACCTTAGCCAACTGATAGCTTTGCATAGAGCTGTTTAAATCAATAATATCTTGTTCTTTGGCTTTTTTGAGCTCTTCAGACATCATTAAGCTTTGTTTTTCAAAATCTTTAACCAGACTATCCAGTTCAACGGCCATAGCCTGATACTCTTTTTGAATCACTTCAAGGTCAAGCTGCAGCTGTTGTTCTACTTCTTTAAATTCTTCAAAGTCTAATCGAATTTTTTCTGAAAAAACAACTCCAATTTTTTGCTGTGCAAAAAGAGCGCTAAACAAAACTCCAATCATTATGATATTTCTCATTACTTACAATCTCCTTTAATAAGTTTGTCCAAAAGTTATGGTATATTCCCAACCCTGCGGGTTTCCATCTCCATCGATATCGTCAAATCCATATCCCATATCAAAGCCTAATTTACCTATACCAGGCATAAAAAACCTAACACCAACTCCAGCTGATTTTTTGAAAGAAAGTGGGCCAGTTCTTTCCATAAAAAATGGCTCAGATAGTGTAGACTGATTCCAAACATTTCCCATTTCAGCAAAAAGCATAGTATATATTACAGGATTTTCAGAAAGTGGAAATCTAAGCTCTGTTATCAATCTAGCCATTGAGTTTCCTCCCACTGCCTGACCTGAGGTTGTTTGAGGACCTATTGAATTGTCAGGATACCCCCTCAATGCGTTACCGTATGGTATCCCATTCCCCCCCATTATAAATCTCTCATCAAACGGAACAAAGCTTGTTGTATTGCTATCCACTTCTAAAGTTTTGATTAATCCAAGACGAACAGAGCTATAAAGAACGGTTTTAGAAAATGCAGGGGTAAACCAGTCTAAGTTAAGTACATGTTTTTGAAAATTTTCGTTCCCACCAAATATTCCACCAGAATAGGTTGTCTCAAGCTGGAAAGTAGATCCAGCGGTAGGAAATTCTGCGCGGTTTCTGCTATCTCTGCTAAACATTTGAGTCAAACTAATGCCTCGAGTTTTTTCAAGACCACCAATATAGGTATTAATGTCCGCCTCAGATCCCTCATATTGTTTTTGCATGACTCGAGCAGACCACATTACTCTAAAAAAATCATCGGGCCATTCTAGCCTTCTACCAAAGCTAGCGGCTGCTCCTGCTACAGTAAAATCCAAAGGAAAATAATAATTGGTTGACGACCCTCTGTATGAATAAAAAATAGATGCTCCAACTAAATAAGGGCTATCATTGATCATCGGATCTTGAAAGCTAATATTTAAAGATTTATACTTTGATGGCTCCTGGTTTGAATAAAATGAAAAGTTAGTTCCAGTACTAACTCCGACATTCAATTTTTGTCCTCTTCCCATAAAATTATCAAATTCAACACCAGCGCCTCCAGTTACTCCATACTCTGCAGTAAACCCTAGATTTGCGTTAATTCTTTGGGTGGACTTTTTTTCTTCAACTAAAAAATCTAAAATTACTTTATCATCAGAAATAGGAGTTATATCTGGAACTACGTTATCAAAATAATTCAGAATCCAAACATCTCTTTGACTTCTCATGAGCTTAGAGCGACTAAAAATGTCGCCAGGGAAAAGCTTAAGTTCACGACGTATTACATTTTCTCGAGTTCTAGTATTTCCAGAAATAAAAATGTTTTCAACTGTTACTTGACTTCCTTCATTAAAAAGAAAATTGACTTGCAAAGAATTCTTTCCGATCGGTACAATTTCTGGGGTTACATTACTAAAAATATACCCCCTGTCTTGATAGACGCTCATCATGTTTTCATAAACATTTTTTTCAAATTTTTCTAAAGAAAAACGATCGCCCTCTTTAATTCCTAGCAACCTTTTCAGCTCATCTTCTTCTGCTATGCTATTATTTACGAAATTGAATTTTTCATAATAATAAACCTCACCTTCATCTATTTTAACCACTAAAGAGAGGGTTTGGTCTTTTTCATTTACAGCTAAGTCAGAGCTTAGAATTTGAATATCTCTAAATCCTTCATTTTGATAAAAAGATATTAACGCGTCTTTATCTTCTTCAAATGTTTTAGCATCATAGTTCTTGACCCAAAATGCCCACCATTTTTTTTGTTTTGTATTTGTTAGCTCTTTTCTAAGCTTTCTTTGGGAAAAGCTGTTGTTTCCCTCGAAGACAATATTACTCAGCTTATATTTATTATTCTCCTGAACACTAAACACTAAGTCTCGTGGAAATTTTGTTTGAACAACAATTTCCTTTGGCTCCTCCAAAGAGGCAGAAACTTCAACGTTATAATAGCCGTCTTCCTTATATAAATTTTTAATTATTTTAATTGAGTTTTCAATGTCGTTTGGTCTAACTCGTTGACCTTTTGCTATTTCAATTTTATCTCTCAGTCTTCCTTCGCGAATAGAAATTCCTGAAAAAATAATATTATTTAGAATTGGAGCCTCAACAACTTCAATAGTTATTTCAACTCCATATTCTGATTCATTATTTAAATAAATATTGATGTCATTAAAAAGACCAAGGTCCCACAATCTAGTGACTGCTGATGAAATATCAGCTCTTTGAATTTTTGAACCATCTCTAAGACCAGAAGAATATTTAATCATTTTGTCAGATGTGGTTAAATTTCCGACTACATTAACTCTATAAAGACTAACGTCTTGAGAGAAAATAGCAGAAAAAAACAATAATACAAGACTTAGTTTGGCTGTAATTTTTATCATTCTATATTTCCAAATGTACGTTTTCTTTCATAAAACCTCTCAATAATATTTGATAGATTTTCTGCTCTAAAATCAGGCCATTGAACATCTTCAAAAAAAAGCTCAGAATATGCAATTTGCCATATTAAGAAATTACTAATTCTTTTTTCTCCGCCTGTTCTTATTAGAATGTCTGGAGAGGGCACTTCGGGGCAATATAAGTGTTTTTCAACTAAATCTTCATTAATATTTTTGTTCTTACTCTCGATAATTTTATTTAAGGAAGAAACTATTTCTTCTCTTCCGCTGTAGCTTAATGCCAACACCATTTTCATCCCAGTGTTCTTTGCTGTTTTCTGAACTGCTATCTCTAGCGACTTTTTAACATATAAAGGTAGTCTATTTTTTTCTCCAGCGATTAGTAATGAGATATTTAAATCCATTAAGCTTTGTAGATCTTTCTTAATAGTCTGGGATAGTAGTCGCATAATACTAGACACTTCTTTTTTGGGTCTATCCCAATTTTCTTTAGAAAAAGCATAAAGCGTAAGATATGGCAACTGTATATTGGAACAAAATTGGATTATATTTTTTGCAGTTTCGGCGCCCTGGACGTGCCCATCTTCTCTTTCCATTCCCTTTTGAAGTGCCCATCTACCATTACCGTCCATAATAATGGCAATATGTTTTAGTTCTCTACTCAGAATTTGCATGATCTAAAATTTTTTGCGCCAAACTTTTAAAGCTTTTTACAATATCGCTATTGTCATCACTAAAAACAATTGGTGTTCCCTGGTCAATAGAAAGCATTAGGTCTTGGCTATATGGAATTTGTGCCAACATTGAAACCCCTAGTCGTTCGCTTTCACTTTGACCTCCGCCTTTTTTAAATAAACTATAGTTCAGCTCAAAAGTTCCATCTTCATTAACATTAACAAGATGATCATTAATAGTTATAGTCTGTTTTTTATTAGCATTTATTATCTGACCATAGATTTTCATGAAAGCCATATTTTCTACTACACCCAAAAGCCTCGTTCCAACTTTATTAAACATGTCTGCACCTTTTCTAACATCGGCCAAAGAAATATCGTTGGGAGTCGTTATAATAATTGCACCATCCATAGGAATTTTTTGTGAAAGGGTAAGCTGAACATCCCCCGTCCCTGGTGGAAGATCTAATATAAGATAATCTAGCTCTCCCCATTCAACATCGCGAAAAAACTGTTCAGTCATTTTTGCAACCAAGGGCCCCCTCCAAATAACGGGTGCTTGATTCCCGCTAATAAATCCGAAGCTCATTAGCTTGATTCCATTCTTTTCAAGGGGAACAATTTTTTTTCCATCTTTTATTTCTGGATTTTCATTAATACCAAAAGTGATTGGCAAGGATGGTCCATAAATATCCAAATCTAAGAATCCAACTTTTTTCCCCAAAAGACTTAGAGAGCATGCTAGATTGAGAGCAACCGTTGACTTTCCAACGCCGCCTTTTCCGCTTGCGACAGCAATAATATTGCCTATGTTACCATCTACGTTAAGGTGTTTGTTGCTCGTGTCTACAGTTTTTCTGCTTTCTTCTGCTTCTACTAATTTGACACTTAATTGAAAACCATCTATTTTAACATTTTCTCTAATTTCTTGGATTATCTGTATTTTTTTTTCTTCATTTGATGAAGAAACTGATAAAAAAATGATGATATTTTTGTGGTCAATAATTACATCTTTAATCATTCCAAATGAAACAATATCTCGATTAAAACCGGGATAATTGATTTTTTGAAGCTCTTTTAAAATGGTATTTTTGTCCATATTTTTATATAGGATTTTAAAAGATTATTAATAGAAAAACTAAGTTTTAAGCAAAAAAATTACGCTGGGGCATCTTGGCCAAAAAAAGAGTAATTTTCGGCAATTGATTTTTGATATTCTTCTGGAACTTCGTCTTCATCGTAAATTGCGTCAACAGGGCATTCGGGTTCACAGGCTCCACAGTCAATACACTCTTCTGGATTAATAAAAAGCTGCTTGCCGGTGGCATCAAATCCAGCTTCTTTCGCCTCAGAACCTGAACCCTCTGGATTGTCAGGACCATGAATACAGTCTACGGGGCAAACTTCTACGCATGCTGTATCACATGTTCCAACGCAAGGATTTGTAATTATATAAGTCATATTATTTGAATTTTAATTAGTTTACGCCTTATGCACAATCAAAATAAATTAAATTTCTTTATTTGGACCGTTCCATTTCTAAACTCTACAGGGAGATCTATTTATGACTTAGCATTTATTTGGATGATTCTTGAAATGACTGGATCAGAAAAAATTACTGGTCTTGTTGCAATGACATCCTATGTTCCAGCCATTCTTTTCGGAATTTTTTTGGGTTCTATGGTGGATTCATTTTCAAAAACAAAAATTATTTCATATGGAATTTTACTGCAAATTCTTGTTTTATTAATTTTTCCTTTTTCATTTAAAGTTGGAATTCAATCGATTGGGCTATTTGTTATTTTAGCCTTCCTTCATAATGCATTTTCTCTTCCAATGGTTCCCGCTTTTAATTCCTATTTGCCAACAAAAATTAAAAAAGAAAGTTTGCTCAAGGCAAACTCGATTGTTAATGTTTCGTGGCAAATAGCGGTTTTCATTGGGCCAATTATTGCCTCACAGTTGCTTAGCTCGTTTGAAGTCCAAACTATTTTTTTCTTCTGTTGTTTTTTCTATTTACTTGCATCTTTAATAGCAAAAATTGCCCCTGCGGATGATCAGGAATATGAAAAAATTGAATTTGCTAAAATTTTGAGTAAAACCCGTGAAGGCTTTGATTATTTGCTCTCTAACAAAACTTTTTTAACCATTGTGTTGCTGACTGTCGTTAGCAATTTATTTGTTATGGGCCCTGCTATTGTGGGGATTCCTGTTTTAGTCAAAATTTATTTAGGTGGGTCGGCTGCTGATTTTGCCCTAACCGAAGCCTTTGTTGGAGTGGGCATGTTGCTTGGTACGGCATTAGTATATCGCTTGAGTAGAATTTTCTCTCATGGAAAGCTTTTTTTGTTTGGTCTATTTATTGATGGGGGAAGCTTTTGTTTTTATTATTTTGTTTCTGATCTCTTAGAGTTGAATATTTTATCCTTCCTCCACGGAATTGGAATTCCTTTTTTAATTATTTCAAGAGTTTCGATTCTTCAAAAACATGTCCCAGAAAAACTTTTAGGGCGTATTTTTGCCATAATTTCTACTTCAATCGTTGGTATGACGGCGTTTTCGAGTGGCATATTTGGACTTCTTTCTGATTTTATAGAGGCCCCAACAATATTTTTAATTTTTGGAATATTGGCAAGTTTTTGTGGAATAATTGGATATCTTAATCCAAATATCAAAACACTCAATTAAACTAATCTAAAAGATTGACAACCTTTTCTTGTACAAGGTCTCTAAGCTCTTCAACAGATAAATGCTTATACTCTTCTGGAGTAATCACTTTTCCAAACCTTATTTCTAGCTTTCCAGGGTTTATAACCCAACTATCCCTACGATTTGCCTTATAAGCCCCAATTAGCCCGACAGGAACAATTGATGCAACATTGGTTGATTTAGTGAAATGAAAAACGCCCTTTTTAAAGGGGTTTATTTTACCGGTTAGCGTTCGTTGACCCTCAGGTGACAATATCATTGAGTCTCCATCTTCAACCAATATTTTTTCGGCAACCTTTAAAACCCCAATTGCTTTATCGGTGTTGTTGTGGGGTATTGGATAAGCGCCATACCTTTTAGCAAAGTAACCAAAAACTGGCCACCTAAATACACCCTCCCACCCAACAGAATTAATATAGTATGGAATTGCAGCTCCAAGCATAAAAACATCGTACATAGATTCATGATTAAACATAAAGATAAAAGGTCCATCTTTTTTCGGAGGAACTTCTCCTTTGACAGAAAATTTTTGAAGAGAAACGGCTATTAAAAGACGAGAAAAAAGGGGTATGAGGGGATAGTGCGTTTTTCTTGGATGGGCAAAATACGATAGAAATATGCCTAACATCATTGCCAAAAAAAATATTGGAACAAAAAACAAGTAAACAACCAATGAAAGGATCTTCCTAATCACCCAACTAAAGATCCAATAATTTTATGATTTTATGGTTTGCTTTTGGCATTGCAAAATTTATCATATTTTTTTTAAACACCCATTTTAAATTTTTATTTTCATGAATTCTGTTTTGATCATCTAATAATGCTGTAAAAACATGTATTTTGACCATGTAAGTAGAATAAGTATGTTTGATTATTCCGCAATATTTCGGATTTTTAATTTTCATTTTAACTTCTTCTTCTATTTCTCTTATAACAGCTTGAGCTGGGGTTTCATTGTTTTGTATTTTCCCACCAGGAAACTCCCAAAGACCTGAAAGAAGTCGGGTATTTTCTCTTTTTTGTAGAAGTATTTGTTTATTTTTATTATAAATGCAACAAACTGCAGCTTCAACTTTTATTTTTTTTGATCTCTTTATTTGAATTGGATACAAGAGGGGGTTTTTTGACTTAGCTGCCTTGCAACCATAAGATAAAGGACAGGAACCGCAAAATGCTTTTGAAGACAAACAAACTTGGCTTCCTAAATCCATAAGAGCTTCGTTATAATCTCCTGGGCTCTCTTCCGGCTGGTTAGTCTCAAGAAAAGTCGAAATTCTTTTAAGGTTGCTTTTCGTTAAATTTTTAATGCCTA
>JAFMFP010000011.1 GCA_017856055.1 Fidelibacterota bacterium
CGGCAGACGTAGTTATTTTGGCTACAGGGGGGTACTCTAACGTTTATTATTTATCAACAAATGCTATGGCAAGCAATGTTACAGCTAATTGGAGGGCACATAAAAATGGGGCATTTTTTGCCAATCCAAGTTTTACACAAATTCATCCAACCTGCATACCGGTTAAAAATAATTTTCAGTCAAAACTAACCTTAATGAGCGAAAGTCTTAGAAATCATGGAAGGGTTTGGGTGCCCAAGAAAAAAGGCGATTCCAGGCAGCCAACAGAAATTCCAGAAGAAGAAAGAGACTATTATTTGGAAAGAATATACCCCGCCTTCGGGAATCTTGTTCCAAGAGACGTTGCAAGCAGGAGGGCCAAAGAGGTTTGCGATGACGGTCGCGGCGTTGGTAAAACCGGACTTGCGGTTTATTTAGATTTTAAAAAAGCCATTGAAGATCACGGAGAAAGCTTTATTAAAGAAAAATATGGAAACCTTTTTGATATGTATCAAAATATAACCAATGAAAACCCATACAAAACTCCTATGAAAATTTATCCAGCAGTTCACTATACAATGGGAGGGCTTTGGGTTGATTATAATCTCATGACTACAATTGAAGGCTTGTTTTCAATTGGTGAAAGCAATTTTTCTGATCACGGAGCAAACAGGCTGGGTGCTAGCGCATTAATGCAAGGCCTAGCTGATGGATATTTTGTAGCACCACATTCAGTAATGAATTATTTGGCAAACAACAAACCCGACAACAGTGAAGAAATATTAAAAAGCGATTCTTTTTTGAAGAAAATAAAAGAAGTAGAAAAAAATATTTCAGAAATTATGAATGTTCAGGGAGATTTAACTGTTGATGAAATTCATCGAGAGCTGGGAAAAATTGTTTGGGATAATATTGGAATGTCTCGAAGCGAAAAGGGGCTAAAAAAAGCCTTAGAATTAATTCCTAAAATAAAAGAAAAGTTTAATAGCCGCTTAATTGTACCCGGAAATATGAACGAGCCAAACCCTGAGCTTGAAAAAGCCCTAAGACTTAAAGATTTTATAGAGCTTGCTGAACTTATGGCCATAGATGCTCTTGACAGAAAAGAGTCTTGTGGTGCACACTTTAGAGAAGAGTTTCAAACCGCAGAAAATGAAGCCCAAAGAAATGATTCTGAGTATGCGTATGTAGCAGCTTGGCAACATCAAAAAGATAAACACCCCCAGCTTCATAAGGAAATACTTAGATTCCAAAACGTAAAACTAAAAACCAGAAGTTATAAGTAATGAATATTAATTTAAATATATGGAGACAATCTAAAGAAAACACAGCCGGTAAATTTGTTCGATATCGTTTAGAAAATATCGATCCAAACATTTCTTTTTTAGAAATGTTAGACATATTGAACAACAAGCTAGTTAAAGAAAAACAAGACCCGGTAGTTTTTGATCATGATTGTAGGGAAGGAATTTGTGGTTCCTGCGGATTTATGATAAACGGTCAGCCGCACGGCCCCCAAAAAGCAACTACCGTTTGTCAATTACATATGAGATCCTTTAAAAGCGAAGATGAGCTGACTTTAGAGCCATTTAGAGCCGCTTCTTTCCCAGTAATTAAAGATCTTTCAATAGATAGAAGTTCTTTTGACAGAATTATTTCTTCTGGAGGATATGTTGATATCAACACAGGAGAAGCCCCTGAAGCTAATCTAACGAAGGTTCCTAAAGAAAATGCAGACGAAGCTTTTCTTTCTGCTGCGTGCATTGGTTGTGGGGCATGTGTTGCTGCATGCAAAAACTCTTCAGCCATGCTATTTACATCAGCAAAAATTTCACACCTTTCTTTGTTGCCACAGGGACAAAAAGAGTCAAAAGAAAGAGTTTTTAAAATGGTAGCAACTATGGATGAAGAAGGATTTGGGTCTTGCACTAATACAGGAGCATGTTCAGCCGAGTGCCCAAAAGAAATTTCGCAAGCAAATATTGTGAGATTGAATAGGGAGCTAATTAAGTCCGCTATCGACTAATCTTTAATTCTGAAGCTTGAAGTTTATTGGAATAGTAATCCAAACACCCACAGCTCTTTCTCTTTGTTTTGCAGGTCTAAATCTTGTTTTTCTAAGCGCCTCTTCAGCGGCTTCATTAAGACCGGTGTTTGGTATACCTTTAAGAATTATTGTTTCCTTAACACGACCTTTTTCATCGATAAAACACTGAACCAACACCTGTCCTTCAATACCAGCCTCCTGAGCAATATCAGGATATACTGGCTTTATGGGGAAAAGTGGCCTTGGGGGGTCATCATAAGGGATAAATTTTACCTGCGGACCAGATGGCGGAGGAGGCGGAGCATCCCAAGCATCAAAATTGTCCAAATCAGTTTCTTCAATAGTTAAGTCATCAGCAAGATCTTCATCCTCTGATTCAACGGGAACAGATGGTCTCGCTGGAGGTGGAGGCGTATCAAACTGTTGAGTTTCTGGGATTTCTATGTTTTCAATAATGATTTGGCTTTCAGTTTCAATTTGAATATTATTTTCAAATCTTTGAAGACCATAAAATCCCAACAATAAAAAAATAGAAGAAATTAGAACTCCAACCCTTAATACGGTTGAGTACTTTGTTTTTAAAGATTCAGAAGAAAGCTTTGCTTTCTTTAAAATAAAAGAAACAACAGAAGAAAAGGGTTTTAAATTTTTAATATTCACTGTGTTGGCGCCTTAACTTTTGTTGAATAATTTAATTTTAAAGCATCAGCTTTTCTAAGCTCATTGTGAATATCAGAAATAATTTCCATTCTAGCATCTTGGTCAGCTTTGAGAGAGACGGTAAGCTGTGGATTGGAGGCGCGCTTTTCGTACATAACGTGACGGACGTCATCAGAAGCGTAAAGCTTATCTTCAATCGAAATTAACCCGTCTTTAGAAACCCAAATGTCAGAGGTGTGTCTTTTAGACTCAAGCTTTTCGATTCTTTCAGCCTTTGGAAGAGACACGGGAAGTCCAGAAAACTCTCTTAAAACTGTAGTAACCATAAAGAAAATTAAAAGCATAAAAATAATGTCAGGCATGGAGGATGTTGATATTTTTGATTCAACTCCGGATTTTCTTCTAAATTTCATTTTAATCTGACTCCGCTATAGAAATTCTTGTTGCATTAGCGAGCTTTAATTGATCTAAAACCTCAACATAAACATCATATTCTGCTTTTTCATGAGCTTTAACAGAAATAATTAGCTTGTCATTTGCTCGAATTTCTTCTTTTATCTTCCTGCTAATATCTTTTATTTCTGTTGGCTCTCCACCCAAAAGAACAGCGCCCGAAGCGCTAATTAGGCAGTTTAAAATATTTTTTTTGTTAATCTCAAGTTCTTGGCCTTCTGCTGGGAGTATAATTCCAAGCCCCTTGTCCATATCAATGGTTGTGGTTACCAAGAAAAAAACTAGCAACAAAAATGCAATATCCGCCATTCCGCCCTCAGGAATAGCACCAACTCTTCCTTTTCTTTCTCTAATTGCCATATTTTATTTAGCGTCTCTAAGCAGATCAGTAATTTCAATAGATCTTTCTTCCATGTCTAAAACCATTCCATCAATCATAGAAGAGAAAAAGTTTTGAGCAATTTGAATAATCATCGCAACAATCAATCCAAAAGCTGTGGTTAAAAGAGCTTGAGAGATACCTACAGCAACAACGGCAGGTGAGATATCGTTTGCAGCAGCAATGGCGTCAAACGCAAAAATCATTCCAGCAACAGTTCCTGTAAAACCCATCATAGGAGCGATAGCAATAATTGCTGTTAACCATCCCATGTTTTTTTCTAAAAATGCCATTTCTAGCGAACCAGCATTTTCAATCGCTTTTTCTATCTGATCTGAACCGCCACCAACCTTAGCAAGACCAGCTTTGCAAATATTAGATACCGGACCATCATGTGATGCGCAAATATCTAATGCTTTTTTAGCACCACCAGACTTAAGTGCAGATTTAAGCGATTCCATAAAACCTTCAGAGTCCGCTTTAGATTGGTTAAGAGAGTATGCTCTTTCGCCAACTAAGCCTAAACCAGCTAAAAGCAAAATGAGAATTGGCCACATAAATGGACCACCTTCAAGAAATAATTCTACCATTTAAATATCCTCCATTAGTATTAAATGTTAAAAAACTTAGCTTATAACTTTTCTAATGTCAATATATCAAATTATCAAATTTTTAAGCTCTTCTTTGACTGGTTCAGACAAAATATATTCTTGACAAACTGCAAAAATAGGCACCTTGATATGGTCTAAAAATTCTTCAAGCCTTATAAGGTCTTTTTCAGTACAAAGCAAACCCGAGGTATTTTTATCTAGGGATGCGTTGACAGCTTTAATATCGCTTAGTTTAAATCTGTGGTGGTCTTCATAGGTGTTACTTTTTAAAAAATTAATTTCCATTGAACGAACGGTAGCTTCAAATTTTTCTGGAGAGCCAATTGACGTTAATATTTCAAAGCTCAAATCACGATGGTTTTTAATAAAATCATTTATTGAAAAAAAAGACCTGTTTTGAGGATCAATAAATCCAGAAATTTTCTGTTCTATCAAATGCTCTTTAATTCCACAGTTAATGTTTTTGGGCGAGGTTTTAATCCCCCAACTTGCTCTTTTTGCAGAAGAAAGTGGCTCTCTAAGAATTCCATAGGGGGCAATTTTTAGTTTTTTGGAAGTCAGGTCATTTAGCATTAGTATGTTGATGTCCCTATGAAGAGCCCTATACTGAAAGGCATCATCTAAAATAATTAAATCAACCCCAAGCGCCACCAGTTTTTTAGCGCCCCTATTTTTGTTTGGTGAAACCAAAATAATTGCTTTAGGAAGCTTATTTTTCATTAAGGCTGGCTCATCTCCAACCTCTCGCCAAGACTGGTTCTCAACCACTAGATCGTTCTTTGAATAACGACCATAGCCCCTGCTTAATATCCCAACCTTTAATCCTGTATCAAGAAAATATTTTGACACCGCTATAACGGAGGGTGTTTTGCCTGATCCGCCAAACGAAAGGTTGCCAACAGAAACAATCTTAACTCCAACTTTTTGGGGAACCAGTATGCTCGAGTCATACAAAAAATTTTTTATGTATACATAGATTGTATAAATAGGAAAAATATACATTATAAAAATGAGCAGTTTTTTGATTCTAGGCATTATTTAGGCGCCCCCAGAAGAGCATTCAGAGATTCTTCGACCTTCTTACAATTAACCTCTATTTTAGTATCTTTATCTAAAGTTATGGGGTTGCCGACAATAATTTCTTTTTTTGAGAAAGGTTTTGCTAAATAAAAATTATGCCAATTTTTAAAAATCCAACTCTTATTGGTTTTGACTATTATTGGTAAAATTGGAGCCCCCGTTAATATTGAAGCAGAGACAGCCCCAGGTTTCACCACGTGTTCAGGTCCCCTTGGCCCATCGGGGGTAATAAAAAGCTTTGCCCCCGCATTAAGATTCTTTATGACCTGTCTAAGAGCCATTCCTCCACCCTCTGAACTAGATCCGCGAATAAATTCATAGCCAAAAAGCTTTGCCGTTCCAACAATTATGTCGCCATCTGAGCTTTTGCTCACAAGCCCAGTAAATCCTTTGTATTTTAAAAAATACATTAACCCCAACAGGTTCCCATGCCACGTTGCTACAATAAATGAACTTCCGCTTGCAATTAGACGATTTAATGATTCTATATTGTGTTTATTTTGAGATCCAGTACCATAGGACAAGACAATTATTAAATAAATAATCCAGGACTTTAGAGCTTTAAACATTTTTATTGTTTCCAATTATAATTTCAGATGCAATTTTGAACGGATTTTTGTTTGTTTGAATCGTTTGCATTAAATCCTTTTGAATTTTTAAAAAAACTGACGGGTTCGTTTGTAAAAGTTTTTCTGAATGAAAAACAACACTCTTTGTGCTCATTTCTTTTTGAAGAAGCTCTTTCACAACCCCACGACCTAAAAAAAGGTTTACTAGAGATATATATTTAACAGTGGAAAGTTTTGTTGCAAAAAACCAAGTAAGTGGGTTCATTTTATAACATACCAACATCGGCGAACCCAACAGTGCCACCTCAAGGGTTGCTGTTCCGGAGGCTACAAGGCAAAGGCTAGCTCCAGCAATAATTTCTTTGTGTTTGAGGGGATCCGTTTCAATGTTAAAGTCTTGTGGAAAATTTTCAACTGAAACGTTTGGTGCTTTCAGTAGGGTAATTTCCTTGCCAGTTTTTTGGGACAAAATTTTTGCAGCATTAATCATTATTGGGAGGTGTCTGTCAACCTCTACCTGTCTACTACCAGGCATTAATACAATTTTGTTTCCATCTCGAACCCCGTCAATATTTTCTTTGTCATTGAAAAACCTATACCCAAAAGGGTGTCCAATATACTCAACATCAACGCCCCTCTGTCTAAACCAGTTTTTTTCGAAAGGAATAATACTTAGCCTTTTATCTGTATAATTTTTAATAGTCTCAGATCTGTTAGCTTTCCATGCCCAGGCTTGAGGTAAAATAAAATAAATAATTTCTGAATCAATTGCTTGATTGAGTGACTTAGCTAGACGAAGATTAAAGCCCGGATAATCAACAAGGACAACTTTATCTGGTTTAAAATCACAAATAGCAGAAAAGGTGTTGTTGAAAATTTTTTTAATTTTACGATAATGTAAAAGGACTTCAAAAATTCCAACAACATTCAAGTCTCTAATATGTTCAACAATTTTAGCACCTGCAAGCTGCATTTTATCTCCACCTACTGCTAAAATCTCAGCTTCAGGCTCATTTGCTAAAATTTCTTTTATTAGCTCAGAAGCATGACTATCTCCCGAATCCTCACCTGCAACAAAAAAATATTTTCTATTCATTTTTTTGTAGTATCTGCGATTCAATTTCTTTTGCTATTTTTAAAACCCCCAACCCTTGAAGTCCATCAACAATTGGAACCGTTCCAAGTTTAATACAACTGATAAAACTGTTAATTTGATTTAGTAGCGCATCTTGATTGTCAGGTAAAAATTTTTCATAGAAAATTTCACGCTTACCCTTGGGGGTATCAATTTTTCGACTAATCATTGATGGTGTAAAAAATGGTTTTTTAATAAAACTGTAAATTTCTACCTGCTTTAAAATTAAATCCGTTACTGAGTATAACTGATCTGAATAGGTGCGCAGCTTTCTAACGTTGTTTTGTGCAACTCGACTTGTTTTAATACTTGCTGATTTTCCGCTTTTAAATTTTATTTGCGCAGTCGCAACATCAACTGTATTGCTCATAACTTTTGATCCCAAAGAAGAGATTGAAACAACAGAATCATTCTCAAAAAAATAAGAGCACAGGTCGATATCGTGAACCATTAAGTCTAAAATAACCGGAACATCAGTGCCGCGGATATTATATTCATGAAGGCGTTCAAATTCAATTAAAGATGGCTCAGAAATCATTGATTTTAATAAAACAATAGTTGGATTAAATCTTTCAATGTGTCCAACCTGAATAATCAGATTCTTTTTCTTGGCTAAATCAATAAGATCTTGAGCTTCATCCGTTGTAGAGCAGATTGGCTTTTCAATGAAAACATGTTTGTTTTGTCGCAGGCAATCAGAAGCAACCCTGTAATGAGAAGATGTTGTAGACGCGATATGAACAGCATCACAATCCTCAAGTAGATTTTTCAGGGAATCATAAGACTTAACAGACAATTCCAAAGAGACCTCTTTTGATCGTTTCTTGTCTGGGTCATAAAAACCAACAAAAGTGCAATTTTTGTTGTTGGCTAAATGTTTAATGTGATAAAAGCCAAGGTGACCTGCACCAACCACTGCAATTTTGGGAGAAATAATTTTCATTGACCTTTTATAAAATATGCTATGTCGCCTTCTTGCATCAGGTATTCTTTGCCAACCAGCTTTATAAGTCCAAGTGACTTTAACTGGTCTTTTCCATGGGTTATAACATCCTTATAGTTAAAGATTTCGGCCTTAATAAACTTTGTAGAAAAATCGGTGTGTATTTCGCCAGCTGCTTCAACTGCTGATGATCCCTTTTTTATAGTCCAAGACCTAACTTCTTCTTGTCCACAAGTATAGAAGTTTTGAAGTCCCAATAGCCCGTAGGCGTGTTTTATTAAAAGCGCCAATCCAGACTCTTTATATCCATAGGACTCAAGAACCTCTTTTTTTTCTTCATTGGAAAAATCTATAATTTCTGCCTCTAGTTTTCCATTAATCAAAATTAGAGAGCTTCCTTCTTTTTCAATAGCCGTTCTTACCGGATCTAAAATAGACGGCGAAGGCGAATCTTCCCCCACATTAGCAACATATATAATTGGTTTTGAGGAAATTAAAAACAGCCCATCTAAAAACTCTTTTTCTTTTGAGTTCAAAGGAAGCGTTCTTGCAGGTTTTCCTTCGTTGAGGTGATCAAGCGCCAAAGCAAAAACAGCCTTTGCTTCGATTGCCCCCTTGTGGTTCGCTCGAACATTTTTTTCGTTTTTTTCTATCGCTTTTTCTAACGTTTTAATATCAGCAAAAATTAACTCCATGTTAATTATTTCAATGTCATCAATGGGGCTTACCCTATTTTCAACATGGGTTATGTTGTTGTCATTAAAAAACCTTACAACTTGAACAATGACCTTTACAGATCTTATGTGAGCAAGAAATTGGTTTCCCAGTCCTTCACCACTATGGGCGTTTTTAACTAAGCCGGCAATATCTACAAATTCCACCGTACTAAAGATAGTTTTATGCGGAGAGTAAATTTCAGCCAAAGTAATCAACTTTTCATCTGGCACTTCAATAATGGCAGAGTTTGGGTCAATGGTACAAAACGGATAATTTTCTGCGGGGATGTTTTTCTTGCTCAACGCATTAAAGATAGTTGATTTCCCAACGTTTGGAAGCCCCACAAATCCGCAACTTAAATTCATTACGATAATATAATACATTATTGAATGAGTATTTATTAAATTGACACGAAATGAAAAATGATTGGGTACTTATCTTGGGGTCGTCAACAGGCCATGGGGCTTCCATAGCGAGATCTTTAGCAAAAGAAGGTTATGGAGTTATTGGTTTTCATTTTGATAGAGGCCCCCTGAAAAAAGAAGCCGAAGCTTTTTGTAAAGAGCTTTCTGCTTTAAACAATAACCGAACAATTTTTTGGAATGAAAACGCAGCCAGCCAAGAGACAATCGATAAAAGAATCACAGAAATAAAAAAACTAGTTGGTGAAAACAGAATTAAGCTTTTGATGCACTCTATCGCCTTTGGCAGTACAACAAATTTTTTTGAACCAGCTCCCGTAAGACAAAATCAGATGGATATGACGCTTCATGTGATGGCAAATTGTATTATATATTGGACCCAAGCTCTTCTCAAAAATGATTTGATTGGATCAGGTACAAGGATTCTGGGGCTTACAAGCGAAGGAAGCTATAAAGCTATGTCGGGTTACGGCCCCGTGGGTGTTGCAAAAGCAGCTCTTGAAGCAGTTGTGAGACAGGTAGGCTGGGAGCTTGGGCATTTGGGCATTACAGCCAATACAATTCAGGCGGGAATAACGCCTACTCGAGCACTTACTAAAATTTCAGAAAATTGGGAGGAGTGGGTAGACAAAACTAAAGAAAGAAACCCTATGAAAAGAGTAACAACTCCCGAAGATGTAGCTGGAGTAGTTTCGTTGCTTTTAGATGAAAAAGCAAACTTTGTTAACTGTTCTACAATTTATTGTGACGGCGGAGAACACCGCTCACTATAAGTCGAATCCCTCTCTTTACAAGATTAAAACCGTTAATTATTAAGACTACACCATTTGTGATTTTATTAATTTTTGGCACTACGAACGCCCACCTTCGCCAATAAAAGTATATGTTTCTAACCCTAAAGAGCTAATTAAAAACTCCCACATTATTTTAGCTTCCATGTTGATTATTTGTGGATCAAAATCTTTTAAAAGCCAATCACCGCACGCGATTTCTTCAAAAAGTTGACCCCTTCCCCATACAGATTTTCCAAAATAAAGCCTTTGATTTTTGTTTTCGCCAAAAAGAACCTTTTGAAAAAAAGAAAAATCCCTCGCTATAACAATTTCGTCAAAACTCAGCCTGTCCTTGGAAGAGCCAACATCTAAAAAGCTCGCAGTACTAAAATCTACAGGTCCACCAAAAAATAAACGACCAGACTGAGAAATGAGCTTTTTTAATATTTTTTCTTGTTGAGCTGTCTCATTTTCTTCAAAAGATAGAGAACTTAGCTTTACTTGACTTACCGGTTTGTTTAAAATAATTCCTTCAACAGTTTCCGAGGTTTCTTTTGTTATAACAACAACGCTTTTTGAAAAAAAAGAATCAACCATATTTGGCATTGCTACTAACACTTTATTTTGATACAAATTCATAAGATTTATATAAACATAAATCCTTTTTTGAATGAATACCATACTTAAGTAAATTATTAGCTATTCAAAATGATAAATAAATTAAAAATACGAGGAGCTAGACAGCACAACCTTAAAAATGTTAGTCTAGACATTGAAAAAAATAAGCTAGTTGTCATTACTGGCCCTTCTGGATCTGGGAAATCATCCTTGGCTTTTGATACTATTTATGCTGAAGGACAAAGGCGATATGTTGAGTCCCTTTCTTCTTATGCTCGCCAATTCCTTAATTTAATGGAGAAACCAGATGTTGATTCTATTGAGGGGCTTTCTCCTGCAGTTTCTATTGAACAAAAAACCGGCTCTAGAAATCCACGGTCTACTGTTGGAACCATTACGGAAATCCATGATTATTTAAGACTACTTTTCGCCAGCATAGGGAAGCCCCATTGTTGGGAGTGTGGGAGAACAATATCCAAACAACCACCAGCCAAGATTGTTGAAAGTCTCCTCAAAGAGCTTTCAGGCCAAACAGCATACATTTTATCTCCACTGGTCTCTGGTAAAAAGGGAGAACACAAAAACACCTTAGAAGAAATCAAAAAACAAGGATTTTTAAGGGCAAGAATTAATAGTAAAATTGTTTCTTTAAGAGAAAAAATTACTCTTACTAAAACCAAGGCGCACACCATAGATGTTTTGGTGGATCGTTTAGTTATTAATGAAGATAATCGCACCCGTCTTTTTGAATCGATTGAAACTGCCCTCAGAATGGGGAGTGGGACTTGTGGTATAAGCGCGGATGAAAAAGACTTAGTTTTTAGTGAGCACTTTTCCTGTGCATACCACCCATATATTGCATTGCCAGAATTAAACGCAAGAATGTTTTCTTTCAATTCTCCATATGGGGCATGTGAGTCGTGTGACGGATTGGGTTACGTTACAGAAATTGACCCAAACCTTGTAGTTCCGGATATAAAAAAGTCTCTTATCCAGGGCGCTGTCAACCCCATTGGGAGTCAACCCAAGGGGTATCATGGCAGTAAGCTTAGAGCCATTTCTAGAGTAATACCATTCTCTTTTTCTTCTCCTTGGAAAAACTTATCTCTGGAAGCAAGAGAGGCAATTCTTTTTGGGCTAGATAAGAAGAAAATAGACATAAATGTACAGACAAAAAAATTTTCTGGTACTGTTTCGGGGAGTTGGGAAGGCATAATTCCAGAGCTTAGAAGGCGATACAAGCAAACTCAATCATATGGGGTGCGAAGGTGGGTTGAAAGTTTTATGAGCACCCGAACTTGTGAAAACTGTCAAGGCAAGCGATTAAAACAATCTTCTCTTTCTGTTACCGTTGGAAAAGAAAACATCGGTTCTCTTTGTGAAAAAAATATTCTAGAAACATTAAAATATTTTCAGGGTCTCAGCCTAAACCTTGAAGACCAAGAAATTTCTTCAATTTTGCTTAGTGAAGTGGAAAAAAGACTTGAGTTTTTAATTAATGTTGGGTTGGGATATTTAAGCCTTGAAAGACCATCCAGAACCCTTTCTGGGGGTGAGGCCCAAAGGATTAGATTAGCGTCCCAGGTTGGATCACAGTTGACAGGAGTTTTGTATGTTTTAGATGAGCCTTCTATAGGTCTTCATGCTAGGGATAACCAAAGACTAATTAATACATTGAAGTCTTTAAGGGATATTGGGAATACCGTTATTGTTGTCGAGCATGACCTGGATACAATGAGGTCAGCCGACCAGATAATTGATATGGGCCCCAAAGCGGGAATTTATGGGGGTGAGGTTGTTTTTTCCGGCAACAATAAAGAAATCCAAAAAAATCAAAACAGTCTAACTGGAAAATATTTGTCAGGCAGAGACAGTTTGCAGATTCCTAAACATAGACCGGTTACATACGACCACTTCACTATAAAAGGAGCGCAGGGAAATAACTTAAAAAATATTGATGTAAGCTTTCCTTTTGGGAGACTGGTCTTGGTAACTGGAGTTTCTGGAAGCGGAAAAAGCACTTTAATTAATCAAACACTTTATCCGGCACTAAATAATATGGTTAATTTTTCTGTTCAAGAAATGTTGCCTTTCAAAAGTTTATTAAGAACCGAAACCATCGAACGGGTTGTGAATATTGATCAGAAGCCAATAGGAAAAACCCCCAGATCTAACCCGGCTACATATACAGGTGTTTTTACGCACATCAGAGATCTTTTTGCTCAAACCAGAGAGGCAAAAATGAGAGGATATAAGCCCGGTAGATTTTCTTTTAACGTTAAGGGGGGTCGATGTGAAGACTGTCAAGGTGCTGGGATTATCAAAATAGAAATGAACTTTCTTCCGGATGTCTATGTTAAATGCCATGAGTGCGAAGGAGATAGATATAATAGAGCCACGCTAGACATTCAGTATAAAAATATGACAATTGCTGATGTATTAAATCTTAGTGTGGATGAAGCCATTGAGAGGTTTTCAAATATTCCACCTCTTTATAAAAAACTTAAGTCTTTAGTAGATGTTGGCCTGGGGTATATGAAGCTTGGTCAGCAAGCCAATACTCTTTCTGGCGGAGAATCTCAAAGAATAAAACTTTCCTCAGAGCTTGCCTCTGTCTCAAGCAAAAAGACAGTTTATTTTCTTGATGAACCCACAACCGGTCTTCATATAGATGACATTAAATCTTTAATGAAGGTTTTGCAAAAAATAGTTGATCAAAACAATACAGTTATTGTTATTGAACACAATTTAGATGTAATAAAATGTGCAGATTGGATTATTGATCTTGGTCCAGAGGGGGGAGAGAAGGGTGGGCATATTGTTGCTCAGGGAACCGTTGAAGATATTTCTCAAAACAAAAATTCTCTTACAGGAAAATATTTAAAAAAAGCACTTTAAAATCCTTTGAATACCCTAAGGTCTCTATTTATCTTTAGCTAGTGAACCAAGAAAATCAAAATTTGTCCTCTTCGAATTCAGAGATCGGTTTTGAAAAAAAAATTCGACCCAAAACTTTTGATGACTTCATTGGACAAAATGAAATAAAAAAAGCCCTTAAAACATATATTGATGCAGCTAAAGAACGTGGCGAATCTTTAGATCATATACTGTTTTACGGTCCACCCGGCTTAGGAAAAACTACCCTTTCTCATCTAATTTCTGAATCAATAGGTTCAAACCTGAGCACAACATCTGGCCCAGTAATATCAATTCCTGGAGATCTTTCTGGTATGTTAACAGGCTTGGAACAAAATGATATATTATTAATTGATGAAATTCACAGAATAAACTCATCTGTTGAAGAATACCTTTATTCTGCAATGGAAGATTACAAAATTGACATAATGATAGATTCTGGACCTGCAGCTCGAACTGTTCGAATTGACCTTAGTCCGTTCACCCTTGTTGGAGCAACAACGCGGCTAGGAGCGTTGTCTACGCCGCTTAGAGACCGTTTTGGAGCAATCTTTCGTCTAGACTATTATTCCGAATCTGAGCTTTTTGAGGTTCTCAAAAGAACTGCAAATATTTTAGAAATTACAATTGAAGATGATGCAATTATGGAGGTTGCCCTGAGATCAAGAGGAACACCCAGAATTGCAAATAGAGTCTTGAAAAGAGTTAGAGATTTTGCTCAGGTTAAAAAAATTAAAATTATTAAGAGGCAAGACGCAAGAAATGCATTAGAGCAAATTGGTATTGATAAAAATGGCCTGGAGTCTATGGACTTGAGGCTTTTAAAAAACCTAATCACAAAATTTAACGGAGGGCCTACTGGCGGAAAGTCGCTAGCTATCTCAGTGAATGAAGATATCTCGACAATTGAAGAAGTATATGAGCCCTATTTGATAAAAAAGGGATTTATAGAAAGAACCTCAAGAGGTAGAACCGCCACAGAAAAAGCCTATGAGCTTTTTCAGCTTAAAAAACAGGAGAACAAATGATAGAAAAAAAGAAAAAGTATAAGCTAAGCGATTTTAAATTTCAGCTTCCTAAAAAGTTTATTGCGCAAAAACCAAAAATAAAAAGAGAGCAAGCATCTATGATGGTTTTACATCAACAAGAAGAAAAAATTGAACATAAAAAATTTTCAAACATCTTAGACTATTTGAAGAAAAATGATTTGCTTATACTGAACAATACAAAAGTGTTTCCTGCTCGCCTATATGCTACTAAAGACCGAACTGATGCAAAGGTAGAAATCTTTCTTTTGCGCGAATTGGGAGATCAACTTTGGGAGGTTTTAGTTAAGCCCGCGAGAAAAGTAAGAATAGGTAATAAGCTTAATTTGGCAGATGGTATATATTGTGACGTAATAGACAATACGGTTTCTGGCGGAAGAGTGGTGCGATTTGAATACGAAGGAGATTTCGATGAAATTTTACATAAAATTGGACACCCCCCACTACCTCCATACATTGAGCGAGAACCAGTTCCATCAGACAGCGATAGATTTCAGACTGTTTACGCTGAAAAAAGAGGTGCGGTTTCTGCTCCAGTAGCGGGGCTTCATTTTACTGAAGAAATTCTTAATAAACTTAAAAATAAGGGAGTTCGGATTCATACAATTACTCTTCATATTGGCTTAGGAATATATCGACCAGTACAGGTTGAAGACCTCAATAGACATCACATGGATTCCGAATATTTTGAGGTTAGCCCAGAAACAGCAATTGCTATTAATGAAGCGAAGAGAAAAAGAAGAAGAATTTTTGCTGTTGGAACTTCAACAGCGAGAGCTCTAGAGGCAGTAAATGTTTCTGGTTTTCAAATTTCCCCCAAAAAAGGTTGGACTAATTTATTTATTCACCCGCCTTATAGTTTTAGAATTGTTGATGGGTTAATTACAAACTTTCATGAACCAGAAAGCACGTTATTCATGTGTGTTAGCGCATTCGGTGGATACGATTTTATAAAAGAATCCTACAAGGTTGCCAAAAATAAAAACTATCGATTTCTTGGATATGGCGATTCGATGTTAATAATAAAATGATTTCAGCAATATTACTTGCAGCTGGTACGGGTGAACGTTTTGGGGGAGAAAAACAGTTTGTAGAAATTCAAAACAAACCCCTTTTTAGTTATAGCCTAGACGTCTTATCTGATTTTGAAAAAATTGAAGAAATTTTACTGGTTATTCCGCCCAACAAAAACTTAAACGTATTTCAAGATAAGGTTTTCAAGAATTTTTCTCAAAAGGTTCAAGTGGTTTTAGGAGGAAAAACGAGAGCGCAATCCGTGGCAAAAGCAATTGAAATGCTAAATCCTAGAACTAAGTTGGTTTTAATACATGATTCAGCGCGACCTCTTTTAAAGGATAGCCAATTAAATTGTTTAATTGATTCAATTCAATCCTACGATGGGGCAACCATGGTAAGACCCATTTATGATACTGTTAAGAGAATTAATCCAGGACAACCAATAAGCCTCGTAAAAAGGGAGGGTCTCTATGCTGTTGAAACCCCACAAGTTTTTAAAAGCGAATCCCTAAAAAAAACAATGTCAGCCACAAAAAAATTTGATGAAATTTTCACCGACGAAACATCAGCGCTAGAACGCCTGGATATGAAAGTTTTACATATTCCTAATAAAGATTTTAATTTAAAAATTACCACTAAAGACGATATAGCTATTGCAGAACAGTTTTTGCAAAAGCAATTGCAATATAGCATTGGGTTAGACTACCATTCTATTGAGCCGGGCGAAGGAGTCAGAATTGGCGGCGTTGATATTTCGTGCGAAATTCAAACTAAGGCTCACTCAGATGGAGATGTTCTCCTTCATGCAATTATAGATGCGCTTTTTGGTGCCCTTAGCAATAAAGACATAGGAGAACACTTTCCAAGCAATAAAAATAATAAAAACATAGATAGTAAAAAAATGCTTGAAAAAGCATTGAAGCAATTTAAGGAGAGCTATAATATCTATTTTATTGATGCAACCATCACCCTGAACAGTCCTAAGATTAGTCAATATAGAGGTGAAATTATAACCAACGTTGCAAAACTTTTAGGCATATCAAAAAACAACGTTTCAATTAAGGCAATTACCAGAAACGGATTAAATTTTATAGACTTCAAGGAAGGTTGGGGCGCAGAGGTTATTTTAACATTTGGAAAATGAAAATAAGGTCTTTTGCAAAAATAAACTACTTTCTACATGTTGTAGACAAGAGAAAAGATGGTTTTTATAACATTCAAACAGCATTTCAGGAGGTGGACTTTTACGATGAGTTAGAAATTTTGCCATCCGAACAGTTTGAATTTAAGTGTAATAGCAGCCTTGTTGATGCTAATATCAACACATGCACAAGCGCTTTTAAAATTTTGAAAAAAAAATTTCCCAAACAAGTATCTAATGTTTCAATTTTTCTAAATAAAAAAATCCCCATCGGATCTGGGCTTGGAGGAGGATCAAGCAATGGAACCTCTACCCTAAAGGCATTGAATACATTTTTTTCGTTAAAACTGACTGCAAAAGAGCTTGAAAAAATAGCCCTGCAGATTGGATCAGATTGCCCGTTTTTTGTTGGAGGGGGCCTTCAGTTTGGAGGGGGAAGGGGAGAGACTTTGACCCCCTGCATAATTAGGCCTAAAAAATATTTTGTTCTTGTTGTTCCCCAAGTTTCCGTTTCTACTAAAACCGCCTTTTCTTCTTTAAAAAATAATTTGTTTCCTCTTTCAGGCGTCGTTAACTTAGCCGGATTTGAAAACTTATTAACAAATAATAAGTTTGATGATAAGCTATTTAACAATCATTTTGAGATGTATGTTTTTAAAACACATCCAGAAATTGGCATTATAAAAAAAGCAATCTTGGATTCAGGAGCAGACTTTGCCAGTTTGTCGGGTACGGGTTCGACTGTGTTTGGAGTATTCTCAAGCTCTAAAAAGGCAAAAAAAGCTGCAGAAGCCTTAAGCCTTTCACATAATGTCGTCCTTTCCAAGCCAAGATATTAATTTTCTGGGGGGTCGTCTAATTGGCAGGACATCTGGTTTTGGTCCAGACAGTCGGGGTTCGAGTCCCTGCCCCCCAACACACTATTATGGGACATTTTGTACAAAAAATTTTCTCGGGATCTAGCAATCCTTTACTTGCTGATAGAATCAGTGGAGACGTTTCCAGCAAGTTGGGCTCACTGCATCTAGACCGATTTAGCGATGGAGAAATATGGATTAAATTTGAAGAAAATCTTCGAGGTAATGACATATATCTAATTCAAAGCACAAACGCTCCAGCAGAAAATATTTTGGAACTAGCACTTATGATTGATGCCGCTCGCAGAGCTAGCGCCGAAAGAATTAACGTTGTTATACCCTATTTTGGTTATTCAAGGCAAGATAGAAAAGTTTCTCCCAGAGTTCCTATATCAGCAAAAGTGGTAATGGATTTATTTTGTGCGTCAGGTGCTGATAGAATAATCACGATGGACTTACATTCAACCGCGATTCAGGGCTTTACTTCAATTCCTGTGGACAACCTTTATGGAAGCATGGTTCTCTTGCCTGCTTTAAAAAATTATTTTAATAATTGCAAAATAGACAACCTAGTTGTGTTGTCTCCTGACATGGGTTCAAGCAAGTTAAACCAAAGATATGCAAAGTGGCTTAGCTCAGACTTTGCCTTAGTTGATAAACGTAGATATGAACACAACCAGTCTGAAGTAGTAGCTGTTGTTGGAAATCCGGAAAATAAGCACATTTTGATGGTTGACGATATTATTGATACTGCTGGAACGATTATTAATGCTGCAAAAGTAGCAAAAGAAAGAGGAGCTCTTTCTGTAACAGTTGCTGCTACACATGGTGTTTTTTCTGGAGATGCTATACAAAAAATTGAATCCAGTGATATTGATAAAATTTTTATAACAGACACTATTGCCGAAAACAATAGAAAATTAATTGATAAAATTGAAATGATTTCCTCATCAAAAGTTTTTGCAGAGGCAATTACAAGGGTACACTCTGGGGGGTCGGTAAGTGAACTATTTAAAACAAGGAACATACAATGAGCAAATTTCAAAAGTTAGAAGTAAAAGAAAGAAATGAAACCGGAACATCTGCTGTGCGCAGATTGAGAAAAAACAACAATATTCCTGGAGTTATTTATCATTCTGGAGAGCAAGGAGTTTCTGTTTCTATAGAAAAAATTACACTTAACCAGGCTGTAAAATCAGGACAAGCTATTTTCGAGACAAGTCTAGGAGAAAAGCCACAATTCGTTTTATTAAAAGATGTACAATATCATCCAGTTACTGATGAAATCATGCATGTTGACTTACAGCAAGTTACAGAAAATCAAAAAATTACACTTGATGTCCCGCTCAAACCTATTGGAGAAAGTGCTGGGGTGAAGTCAGGTGGAATTTTGGTACAATTAATGAACTCGCTATCAATCAGATGTAGACCAGTTGCGATCCCTGAATTTTTAGAGATTGACATTACAGAATTGGAAACTGGAAATAGTCTTTTTGTGAGGGATGTTATTCATATTGAAGGGCTGGAGCTTGTCACCTCCGAAGACGTTGCAGTGTTTTCAGTTCAAGAGCCCAAACAAGAAAAAGAAGAAGTTGTTGAAGCAGCTGAAGATGATTTGGATACAACTGATTCATCGGAAGCTAACCAAGAAGAGCAGGGCGATTCGACAGAACAAACGGAATCAGGTGATGAAGAAAATACTGGAGATATCGAAGAATAATATGATTGTTTTTATTGGTCTTGGAAATCCGGAAATGAAATTTTCTGATACGAAACATAATGTTGGCTATTGGGCTTTGGATATGTATGCCAAGAAAAATGATCTTGTTTTTAAGCCCGGAAAAGCAAATTATTTAGTTTCTGTTGGGCAGAAGGTAATGTTAATTAAACCAACATCCGGAATGAATGTTAGCGGACAGCCCTCCAAGGAGGCAATTCAATATTATAAATGTAACATTGATCAGGTTGTAGTTATCTATGATGATGTTGACCTTCCTTTGGGTGAAATTCGTTTAAGAGAGAAGGGCGGAGATGGTTGTCATCGTGGCATGAGATCAATTATTGAATCTTTTTCTTCAGATCAAATAAAAAGAGTGCGAATTGGAGTTGCCGCAGATGACTATAAAAGGCCATCTGAAAACTATGTTTTAAGGCCATTCCAAAAGCAATACACTGAAAAAGTGAACGCAGTTTTAGATTGTGCTGTTTCTGTGATGGAGGGCATTTTTACGCAAGGTTTTTCAGAAACAATGAATAATTATAATAAACAAATAATAGGAGAAGCATAGTGGAGAATATGTTTTATTTTGTACCGTTAGCTGGTGTAGCAGCTGTGGTCTTTGCTTTAATGAAGGGTTATTGGATAATGAACCAAAATCCAGGAAATGAAAAAATGCAAGAAATAGGACTGGCAATACGCCAGGGAGCGACAGCATTTCTTGTAAGAGAATATAAAATTTTAACAATTTTTGTTTTAACCGTTGCTTCCCTGCTTTATTGGGTAAATATTTCTTCAGGTACCACTGAGGTTGCCCTTTCATTTGTTGTTGGGGCAGTATGCAGCGGCTTGGCTGGTGCACTAGGTATGCGCGTTGCAACCCTTGCAAACCATAGAACAACCGAAGCAGCTAGGTCTAGTTTAAGTAGCGCATTAAATGTCGCGTTTAGTGGGGGTGCCGTCATGGGTATGAATGTCGTTGGTCTTGGTGTTTTAGGCCTTTCGCTTTTATTCTATTTATATGGTGGACTTACTAGCGGTTCAGATTTATCATTAGTGATGACCAAAGTTTCTGGCTTTGCTATGGGAGCGTCATCAATCGCTTTATTTGCAAGAGTTGGTGGAGGAATTTATACTAAAGCTGCTGACGTTGGTGCAGATCTTGTTGGGAAAGTTGAAGCTGGCATTCCAGAAGACGATCCAAGAAACCCCGCTACCATTGCTGACAATGTTGGTGACAATGTGGGAGACGTTGCTGGTATGGGTGCAGACTTGTTTGAGTCGTATGTTGGTTCAATGATTGGAGCAATGGTTTTAGCAGCTTCCGCTGGAGAACCCACCCTTGTTTTTTTACCATTATTTTTAGCTGCTGCAGGTATATTAGTTTCGATTTTTGGAACATTTTTTGTTAAAACAAAAGAAGGAGGAAACCCACAAACTGCTTTAAACATTGGAGTGTTTGGTTCTGGAGCAGTAATGACTATTGTTAGTTATTATTTAATCAATAGTTTTATTACCTCATCAGTTTCTCTGTCATCAGGGTATCAATCTGTGCAGCCAATTGACTTATTTTGGTCAACCGTTGTTGGTTTGGTTTCAGGAATCTTAATTGGAATACTGACCGAATATTATACCTCTGATCATCAAAAGCCTTCCCAAAGCGTTGCAGCAGCAAGCGAAACCGGTTCAGCAACAAATATTATTTCTGGACTTGCCAACGGCATGTTTTCAACTGCACTACCAGTTCTTGTGATTGCTATTTCAATTTTGGGCGCATATCATTTTGCTCACCTATATGGAATTGCTTTGGCAGCTCTTGGCATGCTTTCAACAATAGGAATTCAGTTGGCGGTGGATGCTTATGGTCCGATTGCTGACAATGCAGGAGGTATAGCTGAAATGGCTGAACTGCCAAAAGAAGTCAGAGAAAGAACTGATAAATTGGATGCAGTAGGAAATACAACTGCCGCTATAGGAAAAGGATTTGCTATCGGATCTGCTGCGTTAACATCTTTGGCCCTATTTGCTGCTTTTAGAGAAACAGTTGGTGGTCTAACATTAGATATTAACAATCCCTCAGTAATGGCAGGCCTTCTTATAGGGTCTTCCTTACCATTTGTTTTTTCTGCCTTGGCTATGCAGGCAGTTGGTGATGCAGCCTTTGAAATGATTGAAGAAGTTCGTAGACAATTTAGAGAAATAAAAGGTCTATTAGACGGTAAAGCTAAAGCAGATTATGCTAAATGTGTTGACATAGCAACCTCTGCAGCAATTAGTAAAATGGTGTTACCGGGAGCGCTAGCTGTATTTACCCCAATTTTGGTTGGATTAGTTTTAAGACAAACAGAAATGTTGGGGGGAATATTAGCCGGAGTAACTGTGACAGGAGTTTTACTTGCAATTTTTATGTCGAATGCAGGAGGCTCTTGGGATAATGCAAAAAAATATATTGAGTCAGGTAATCATGGAGGAAAGGGCAGCACAGCTCATAAAGCCGCAGTTGTTGGAGATACAGTTGGAGACCCTTTTAAAGATACAGCCGGACCATCATTAAATATTTTAATTAAACTGATATCTGTGGTATCGCTTGTTATAGCACCACTTTTATAATGGAGAAAAGAATGAATTATTATGAAATACTCTATATTGTGAATCCCAATCACAATAAAGATAAAATTTCATCAATTATTGAAGAAATAAATGATTTTATTTTATCTAATAAAGAAAATGTCATAAAACATGAGTTTTGGGCAAAAAAGCAACTAGCCTACAATGTTGCAAAGAACAAGTACGGAAACTATGTTTTATTACATTGTGAGCTTTCAAATCCGTCTTTTATTAATGAAATAAAAAACTTTCTTAATCTTAACAAAGAAGTACTCAAGTCTTTAATTGTTAAGCTTGAAGAAAAACCAAATTTTGAAAATAAAAGAGAAGATGAATCTGAAAAGGGAGAAGAATAGTCATGATTAGCTCAAGAAAAAAAGCATGTTATTTTAAACGAAACAACATTACAGAAATCGACTATAAAGATACCAAGCTTTTATATAGATTTATTAATGATCAAGGTAAAATAACACCTAGAAGAGTTACTGGCACATCTAGCAAAATGCACCGTAAACTAGTTAATGCAATCAAAAGAGCAAGAAACATTGCGCTGCTTCCTTTTGCTGCAATTGATAAGGACTAAAATATGAAAATTATTCTTATAAAAGACGTTGAAAATTTGGGTAATGCTGGAGATATAAAAGAAGTTAAATCGGGGCATGCTAGAAATTTCTTGATTCCAAATAAGCTAGCAATCCAATTTACTGAAGGAAAGCTGAAATCATTAAATCAGAAAATTGCTGAAGAAGAAAGAAAGATAAATCGAGATGTTAAAAATGTCTCTAAGGTACTAAAGCAAATAGCTGAACTTACTTTTGAAGCAACATTGAAAACAGGAGAAGACGATAAGGTTTTTGGGTCTATCACCAAGCAAGATTTGGTAGATTTTTTAGGTGAAAATGGCATTAGTCTTGATAAAAAAAATTTAGACTTAGTTTCTCCAATTAAGACACTTGGAGAGCATAGCGTGCCAGTAGTTTTTACTGCAGACCTTAAAGGAGAATTAAAGGTTATTTGCTCTAAAGAAATAATTTAACGCTTTTTATCAATTACTATTTTCTGCTGATTGCAGATTGAACAAAAATAATACATATCTTTGTATGGAGACTCAATAGTTTTGCAATTTGATTCTTGACAGCCGAAGATATATTTTATTTTTTCTTCTTGAGGTACATTATTGCCTAAGTCACTACTTGCCTTTCGAAGCCAATTTCTAAAAAATGCTTTATAGTCTTTTTTTCGTTTATTGTTAGCGCTTAACCAGTCAAGCATTTTTTCTAATTCTATTTTTACATTAATTCCAGGAAACTTCTTTGACCACAATTCTAAATTTTGTTCAATGTCAGATATTTGTAAGCTTTTTCCTGGAAGGCTATTTTTGCTTTTTGGGTCTAGAATTTCAAGCCTCTTTTCAAGCTTTTCTATTCTTGAGAGCAGGCCTTCTATAGTTATTATTTTTTTTTTCTGAGTTGCCATAATTGATTAATTAATTTATAAAGATTTAACAATTAATTATATTTTAATATGATTGACAAAATTGACAAACAAATCTTATCAATTCTTCAAAAGAATTCCAGAAGTTCTTCAAGTGAAATTGCCAAGGAGGTTAAACTGTCTACTCCGGCTGTAATTGAAAGAATAAAAAAAATGACAGACGCTGGAATTATAAAAGAGTTTTCAACAGTGGTAAATTCAAAATTGCTGGGACTAGATTTAACAGCCTTTATTTTTGTTATTAGCGACAATTCGAGTAATTATAAAAATTTCATAAATAATGTAGAGCAATGTGCTGAAATTTATGAATGCCACTCAATAACTGGATCAGGCTCTCATATGCTTAAGGTTGTGGTTCAAAATTCACAAGCCCTTGAAAATCTTTTGTATAGGATTCAATCTTGGCCTGGCGTGTCCCGAACCCAAACTAACCTAGTTTTATCTACATATAAAGATAAAAAAGAAATTCAATTTAATATTTAAGTTTATTGCTTTTAATTAGTAATTTATTTAATTATTTTTTTCATATTTAATTAACTATTTAATGTCGAGGTATTTAATGAAAATAAAAGCTGAATATATTTGGATTGACGGCATAAAACCAACAGCTGGACTCAGATCTAAAACAAAAATTCTAGATTTTGTTCCTTCAAAAATTTCAGATTTACCTACATGGGGTTTCGACGGATCTAGCACAAGTCAAGCAGGGGGAACTGATAGTGATTGCAAGCTAAACCCCGTTTGGATGTGTAAAGATCCGATTAGGGGAGAAAAGAATATTTTAGTTTTATGTGAAGTTTTAAATCCCGATGGAACTCCCCATTCAACCAACACCAGAAAAGCTTTAGAAAATATTGAGAAAAAGTTTTACAATTTATCTCCACTTTTTGGCATCGAGCAAGAATACACAATAATGGATGGACAACAGCCTGCAGGTTGGCCTAAAGAAGGATATCCATCAAGACCTCAAGGCCCTTATTACTGTGCTGTTGGCTCTGAAAATGTTTCTGCTAGAAATATGGTCGAAGATCATTTAGAGTTGTGTTTAGAGGCCGGAATAGAGATTTCAGGAATAAATGCTGAAGTGATGCTTGGTCAATGGGAATATCAGGTAGGGCCACTATCAGGCCTTGAAGTTGCGGATCAGCTTTGGGTGGCAAGATGGCTTTTAGAAAGAGTTGGAGAAGATTATGGCCTTTGGGTTAACCTGCACCCCAAACCAATTAAAGGAGATTGGAATGGTTCAGGGGCACACATTAATTTTAGCACTAAACCCATGAGAGAAAAAAATGGAATTAGTGTAATCGAAAAGGCCTGTGAAAAACTTGGTGATAATGTTGACTATCATATTTCTGTGTATGGCGCTTTTAACGAAGAGCGACTAACTGGAAAGCATGAAACCTGCAGCATAAAAGAATTTAGGTATGGAGTTAGTGACAGGGGAGCATCTATTCGAATTCCAATGGATGTTGCAATTGAAAAAAGAGGATATTTAGAAGATAGAAGACCCGCTTCTAATGTAGACCCTTATTTGGCATGCTGTGCGCTAATTAAAACAACTTGCGAAAAATAAAAAAAAATCATTTTTCAAAAAAACTTCTCGAGTGGTTTTATTTAAATAAAAGAAATTTTCCCTGGAGAAAAAAGCGAACAGCATATTCAGTTTGGATTTCTGAAATAATGTTGCAACAAACGCAAGCTCAAACAGTCATTCCGTTTTATAACAGGTGGATGGAAAAATTCCCAAATATTCAATCCCTCCAAAATGCACAAATAGATGAAGTTTTAAAAAGTTGGGAAGGGCTCGGCTATTATTCAAGGTGTCACAATATTTACAAGGCGGCAAATAATATTAAAAATATCCCTAAAACATATGAGGAGCTAATTGTCTTGCCCGGAGTGGGCGACTATACAGCCAAATCTATCCTTTCAATTGCCTTTAAGAAAAAATATGTTGGGATAGACACTAACTTAAAAAGAGTTGCCAGTAGATTTTTAGGCATTAAAAATTTAACGAAAAGCAACCTTAAAAGAATTTCGACTTTTCTTGAAACAAACCAGCCGGAAGAAAGTCCAGGAGATTATAATGAAGCTCTTATGGATTTAGGAAGCCAATTTTGTTTATCTTCAAAAGCATTTTGCGGCTCCTGCCCTTTATCTTATGGGTGCAAGGCAGCTAAGTCAAAAAACCCTCTCTTGTATCCGCTGCAAATAAAGAGATCAAAAAAAGCAAAAGTTGAAGCTGCAGTTTGTTGTATTTACAGTAAAAACAAACAAATACTTCTACAAAAAAGAGAAAATACCCGACTTCTCTCAGGTCTTTGGGAGTTTCCTGGTGGAAAAATACAAAATAATGAAACCCCAATTCAAGCTGTTACAAGAGAAATAGAAGAAGAAGTTAAGATGACAATTAAAAATCCGAAATATTGTGGAATAATTAA
>JAFMFP010000040.1 GCA_017856055.1 Fidelibacterota bacterium
GGATCTTTAACATTCACCGGTAGTTTTATCGCCTTTGGAAAACTACAAGGAATCATTTCAGGAAGAGCAATTACCTTTAAAGGACAGCAATTATTCAATGCATTAATTGCTATTGCTTCATTAGTGCTAATTCTTATCCCAAATCTAATTACTTCTGATTTAATGACTGCATTTATTGTAATCATTATTTTAGCTCTTATTCTTGGAGTTGGATTAACCATTCCAATTGGTGGTGCTGATATGCCAGTTGTGATTTCTTTACTTAATTCTTATTCTGGAGTTGCTGCTGCTGCAACTGGTTTTTTAATAGATAATCAAGCTTTAATCATCAGTGGATCTTTAGTAGGAGCTTCTGGATTAATCTTGACCAATATTATGTGCAAAGGCATGAATCGTTCTCTCGCAAATGTTATTTTTGGTGCTGTTGGAGCAGAATCTTCAACTGGATCAAGCGCTGAAGGCAAAGAAATGAATATTAAAAGCTACTCTACAACTGAAGCTGCAATGATCTTAGATGCTGCAGAAAAAATCATTATTGTTCCAGGATATGGATTAGCTGTTGCTCAAGCCCAGCATGTTGCTCGTGAAGTTGCAGATGCGTTGGAATCAAAAGGTAAAAAAGTTTATTATGCTATTCATCCTGTTGCTGGAAGAATGCCTGGACACATGAATGTTCTTCTTGCAGAAGCAAATGTTTCCTATGATTTATTAAAAGATCTAGATGAAATTAATCCAGAATTTGAAGATTGCGATGTCGCTCTAATCTTAGGTGCAAATGATGTTGTTAATCCAGCAGCAAGACATGATCAATCGAGTCCAATTTATGGAATGCCCATTCTGAATGTTGATAAATCAAAAACAGTAATTATCAATAAAAGAAGCATGAATCCAGGATTTGCTGGAGTTCAAAATGAACTCTTTGGTTATGATAATTCGATTATGGTTTTTGGAGATGCGAAAGATATGTTAAACAGTCTCCTCAAAGAAATCAAAGAATTATAAATTAGTATTTCTACGTATTTTTTCTAAATTCAAACCATGTCAAGTGTAAGTCTATACGAATTAGCTGATGAATTTAAAATCGCTCTCGAAGAACTCACCGATCTTGATGATGAGTATATTCTAGATACCCTAGAATCAATTCAGGGAGAATTCAAACTAAAATCAATCAATGTTGCCAAATTTATTCGAAATCTTGAACATACGGCAGAGGGCATAAAAGAAACTGAAAGAAAACAAGCTGATCGAAGAAAAAATTTAGAACAAAAAATTTTAAGACTTAAAGAATATCTGAAAAGTAATTTAGAAAATGTTGGACTAGATAAAATTGAAAATGATGAATTAGTTATTACTATTCAAAAAAATCCTCATAAAGTTTCTATTATAGATGAACAATTGATTCCAAAAGAATATTTTGAAATTCAAGAACAAGTTTCTATCAACAAAACAAAGATTAAAGAAGATTTAAAAAATGGAAAAGATATTCCGGGGTGTGAAATGATTCAAGAAAAACGTTTAAATATTAAATAAATGCTACAGTTTTTTGCAAAAAAAAGAGTTGTTTTTAATAGAATCCTAGGACTGTTTCTAATTGCGTTGGTCTATTTTTCTCCTTCTATCAATATGAATTCCATTAACATGGAAAATTATAATACTTTTCTATGGAATATTTCCGGAATGATTTTGATGGTATTAGGAGCAATAGGAAGAATTTGGGCTTCATTATTCATTGAAGGGCATAAAACAAAAAAAGTAATTTCTGATGGCCCCTATTCCATTATTAGACACCCATTATATCTTTTTAGTCTTATGATTATCTTAAGTTTATTCTTTGCTATTAAATCGGTTTTCATTGGACTATATCTTTTGACAATGTTTATTTTATTCCATATCCCAACGCTTCTCAATGAAGAAAGAGTCTTAACAGAACTTTATGGAGAAGATTATGTCCATTATAAGAAAAGAGTACCTAGATTTTTTCCAAATTTTCTCATTTATAGAAAAGTAGAAAAAAATACTTTTCTAAATATTAGACTTAAAAGAGTTCAGCATGTTATGATTGAAGCTATCCTACTAATCATGCTGTATGAAATAATTGTTATATTAAATTAAATCTTTTTCTCTCATCATATTGATCAAATCTTGATTTAGATAATCAATACTATGGATATCAAAAGAATCATCCTTCAAATGAATAAGAGTTTGACTTCCGACTTCTAAACCATAAAATCGTTCAAGTATATATCGATAGAAAGATAATTGGAGAGAATAATGCATAAAATTACAGTCATCCAAATGTTTAGATGATTCTAAAATTCCTTTTTTATCATTAAATGCAGATTTTTCAATCTTTTTATTGGTTTTCCAATCAACTAAATGATACATATTTTGCTCTTCATTATAAACTAATAAGTCGATTGTTCCAGCAATGCCGAGCTGTTTTGAATAAACTATAACCTCAGAAAAAAATTTATTATTCGGATTTTTTTTCTTTTCGTTGAGCCAATTTGCACCCACTACGGACATTGGATGTTCTGGAACTATGCTTTCTTTAATAAATGCTTCAAGTTCGTTGTGGACTATAGTTCCTTTTATTGCTCCTTTATTCCACTTTTTAATTACTTGCTCAACTGTTTTACCGGCATATTTAGGATGAGTATTAATAAGTTTTCTAGCAACATTTTCTTGATCAAATTTTTCAAAAAAATGATGAATGAATTGTGTTACGCTTTCGAACTCAAAATGAGGATTTTCTGTAAGTATATATCGATGATTTTCTTGATCAAGACTAATATCATTTTCAAAGAGTTTATTCATAATTATTTTTCTTGGATAATCTTTGATTCCTTGGATTGTCGTCTCAATTTATTTACCCGGACACGTGTAATTCTTCTTTGATAGAATCCTAATGTCCAACCAATGATTAATAAAATAGGAATAATTATTCTTTCCGGAGTATTAGAATTGATTGTAAAGAAAAGCAGTATTAACGCAGTCAATAATTGAATACTATACTGAACCGAGTTCAAAACACGTAGTCTACGCTTCATTAAACGCCGATTAAGTCTAATACTAATCTTATTACTTGGCCAGAAGCACCAGTTTTTTGAATATAGCTTCTATTTTCAACGTGATAGGAAGTCCCAGCTACATCAAAATGAACCCATGGAATATTTTCTCCAACAAATTCTTTCAAAAATGCAGCTCCAGCGATAGTACCTGCTTGCCCTGGAGAACCAAGATTTTTTACATCAGCTACTTTTGATTTAACTTGATCACAGTATTCTTTCCAAAGTGGCAATTGCCAGACAAGTTCTCCAGTATTATCAGAAGATTTTTGGATTCGATTGACTAAAGTTTGGTCGTTACCCATGAGTCCAGTAGCAATTTTTCCTAGCGTAACAACAACGGCACCTGTTAAAGTAGCAAAATCAAGCATAAATGATGGCTTATAATGTTTGCTAGCGTACGCCAAAGCATCAGCAAGGATTAATCTACCTTCTGCGTCTGTATTTAATACTTCAATAGTTTTACCGTTATATGCTTTGAGGATATCTCCAGGTTTCATAGCAGAGCCACCAAGCATGTTATGAGTAGATGGAATTAAAGCAACCACATTAATTTTTGGTTTCAAAGTAGCAATTGCATTCATTACTCCTAGAACTATTGCGGAACCACACATATCGAACTTCATTTCATCCATTCGAAGACCTGGTTTCAAAGAAACGCCCCCTGTATCAAATGTCAACCCTTTACCAACAAGCGCAATTGGTTTTTCATTTTTAGGACCATTCATATATTCCATGATGATAAATTTTGGTGGCTCATTTGTTCCTTGAGCAACACCAGCGAAAGATCCCATGCCCATTTTAGTAAATTTTTCTCTATCAAAAATTGTAACTTTCATTTTACCTTTTTGACCAACTTCTTTAGCAAATTCTGCTAAGCGAGTAGGAGTAGTTACATTTCCTGGATGGTTCGCTAAATCTCTAGCTGCACATACTGCATTAGCAATCTTCACTCCCTTTTCTGCTGAAGATTTGTTGCAAGATCCCACCATTGTAATAGATTTTAAAGAATAATTAGCACGATCATCTGTAAAATAATCTAAGAAACGATAGCTAGATAAAATTAGACCCTCAGAAAACGCCTGACAAAAATATGCTTCTTCCTCTTCTGCAGGGCATTCAACTGCAACATTTTTAAAATCATTTTTAATTGCGTGATTAATTAAAGAACCAGCTGCCCTTCTAAAATCTTCAGGAGTTCTTTCTTCAAATTTTCCTAACCCAAAATAGGCAATACGACACTCTTCTGTTATTTCAAAAACTAGGTCTCCCACATTCCCTTTTTTATTTTGTGATTTAAAAAGACGCGCTAAATCATCATCCATTTCATCGCTATAGGTTGGAACACCAACTAGACAATAGTCCTCATCTACTAAATCATTAGTTTTGATAAATTTTAGTTTATTTATATGTGCCATAAGATCTCCTAATCCAAACTTACATTATGATTGTATTTCAAAAATTCACCTTTATCATTTTTAATGACTGTAACAAAAGTAAAATGCGCTGTACACGCTAGACGCCTTCCATGACGTTTGCTCTCAGCGTAAGCACTAACTGATATTTCAATTGAAGAAGTTCCAGCTTCAATGACCTCAGCTTCACAGTTTACCCAATCTCCTAAAAATACAGGCTCTTTAAATTCAACTTTATCCATTGCACGTGTTACTGCAGTATAAGCTTCAGTATCTTTGACAAAACGATTTGCAGCTTTTCCAGCAGCAAGATCTAACCATGCTAGCATGTAACCACCAAAAAGACTTCCAGCTGCATTGATATGTTGATATTGAACTAGTTCAGAGTATTTGGCAATGAATTTTGACATATCGAAATTTAAGTGATTTAAATCCTTTGAACAGGTTTTTTTGATTAAAATTCTATAATAGTTTCGCTTTTTGTTTTCCTTCAGATAAATCAACCTTAGAAAAGACATAAGCGCCAAGAATAAATAGTACTAAAACTGATAAAATTCCCATTCTAGCTGCAAGTTCATCATCATTAACTCGAGAACTAATAACTAGTGTAACTGAACCCATTAATAACGGTCCAATGACAGCTGCAAATTTGCCCCACATGTTATAAAATCCGAAAAATTCTCCAGATTTTTCTTCAGGAATAATTCTCGCATAAAAACTTCTACTTAACGTTTGAATTCCTCCTTGAAAACATCCCAACAACACTGCAATAGCATAGAAATGCCAAACCTCTGTCACTAAAGAAGCGGAAATAATAATAACCATGTAACCAAAAATTCCTAAATAAATCGCGTTTTTGATGCCAATATTTTCTGAAAATTTGACATAAAGTAATGTTGCAAAAAACCCAATAAATTGGATTAAGACTAAGGCTCCCATAATTGATGTTTGAGAAAAGCCTAATTTAATCCCAAAATCAGCTGCCATTCTCACAACAGTGTCAACTCCATCAATGTATAGCCAATAAGCAATTAAAAAAGTAAATACCACTTTCAAATTCTTAATTTCATTAAAAGTATTTTTGAGTTCTTTTAGTCCATCTTTTATT
>JAFMFP010000041.1 GCA_017856055.1 Fidelibacterota bacterium
AGGGGTTTTTGTAAGATCAATAAGAGTTTCGTTACGACAATAATTACGATACCAAGAAGCAGCATATAGCAGTTCACCTTCAGAAAGATCTGCAATTAATTCATCCATCTTTTTCTTTCTGAGAGGGGTTTGTCTGCGACCGTCTACAAATGTATCATCATCAGATAATACATTAGGTACTCCATCACCTGTATCACCCTTTAATATCTTCTCTTGTAAATTAAGACGAGGATTGTCATCTACAATAAACTTTTTAAGAAGAGGAGAGAACTGTTTAACATTTTCATAGCGCTGAAGTTGTTTAAAGTCACCATCCGATGATACAATCATAACATCTTCATAGTTACCAAACTGCTGTGTATTTTCTACAAGGGTACCGATAATATCATCAGCTTCACAACCTTCTATATGAATAACTTTGTAAGGAAAATTATCTACTATCTCATCTTTGATCTTATGCATAATACGAAATGCTTCATTCCAATCAAAGTCAGAGTCTGATCGGCTAGTACGTCTACTAGCTTTATATTGAGGAAAATAACCACGACGCCAGTTATTAGCTCCATCACAGGCTAATATCATCTGACCATAATCATCACGAAACTTTTTGTTATACATGCGAAGTGAATTAAGAGTCATATGACGAACCATACCTTCGTCAAGTTCTCTATTCACGATAATCGACGCTAAACAAATACCACTAAAATCAACAAGAATCATTCTATACCTCTCAATTATCTAGATATATTATAGACTCTTTTATCATAAATTGCAACAACAAAATTAAGTTTTAATTAAATGTTTTGAGTGAATCTTACAGCCAATAAATTCATTGTAGTATTCATCACTTAAAAGAACATCTTTCTCAAACTGTAACTTTGCTTCATAATATGACATTTCACCCTTTGTCTTACATAATTTAAGAATTTCTCGCTTGTAATTATTAGATCCTTTAGACTCAACAAGTAGCTGAACTTCTTTATTTGAACCATAATAATCTTGCCAATCAGATTCTATTCGCGTACGAACCCGTCTTGTTCTTTTAGAATTTTTAGGTAAGGTCTTTGGTTTCCAGAAATTCTTTTTACCAATATATTTTTTACCGGTATCAAGTTCTGTAATACAATAAACAAATCCTTGATATTCTTCTGGCGTCTCATTATATTCATTATTTTCATAGTACCACATACGAATATTTATTCGTCTTCTAGTAGTAACTCCGTGTCATCAATGTCTATACTGCGCTTTTCAACCTCTGCCCTACGACCACAAGCAGGACAAAAACGAATCTTATCATAAGAATGTACAAAGTTTACACTTTCACATTCTTCGCATTCAACAATAAATTCTTTCATTAAAAGTCAATCTCACAAGCTCCACCGGCACATGCTGCAGCACCAAGAGTATCTACATCAGTATATTTCTTCTCGGTTAAATCATCTTGCCAGTCAATTGGTTTTAAATTAGTTTGAATCTTATTCCATTTGTGTAAGAGATAAGAATCTTTAAGACAATATTCTGCTTTCTTAATATCACCCTTTAGATAATTATCTGCAAAGTTTTTAAACCTACGGATCCAATCTTGTCTTGCGGAGTTTTCTGCAGATTCAAGTGAAATATCTAGGCCATAACCTTGTGCAGTTGAACATGCATCCCAAAGATTAGGAAATACTTTTAATGCATCAACAACAAGACCAGAAGCAAAAATAGCAGCGGCATCATATTTCTTTACCATTTCCTTTGCAGGAATAACTGCTGTATTTGGTGCTTGATTAAAGTCCTTATCACCCATCATTGAGAGGAATGAAATACCAGCAAATGAATGTCTGTTTTCAAAAACATATTTTTCAACTTCATCCCAATCATCAACAAGGATAGTATTGGATACATTATGACGAACACCTTTGTCTGCACAAAGTTCTTCGTTTGTACCAGCATCAACCCAATGTTTTTGAGCTTTTTTCACAAGTTCCAAATGTTTTACTCCAATTAGATCATCCTTATATATGGATCCTTTATTTGGAAGAATTGGAAATGATACAACAACATCAGTACCACCAGATGACCATACAGATTCCTCAACCATATATGGATTTGATTTAATAATTGCCTGAGTAATTTCAGATTCTTTATTTAATTGCACATTTCTGATATACATCTCTGAGTGTTCAGCGTGTATTCCAGAAGCGGTTTGTAACAATACTGATGCATTACCACTTGGCTTAACACAAGTAGTACGAGCAGCGGGATTAATACCAATAATGGATGCAACTTTTTTGTTAACTTCTCTAACAATCTTTGCTCCTTTTTCGAGAATTTTTTCGTTAAAAAGAATATCTGGATTGTTCATCCACCCTGTAATTGATACTCCAAGCAATGCTTCGCGATCAAAGATTTTCTTTGATGTATCAGACAAAAACTTGAAGTTAGTGTACCCTGCTTGTAGAGTACCGAGGATAGACGCTGCGCGGCATGCCTTATAAAAGTCTTCCTCGGTATTGCACATGCCTCCGTTAATCTCAGTGAGATTACAACCTTGCCAACCAGACTTTTTATTAATCTGTGGGAACATACCAATCTCAACACATGGGTTGGTAGTATGTTCGGTTGATTCAACGAAGACAAATCCTGGTTCACCAAACTGTTTGACAGATTCCATAATCTTACCAAACTGTTCTGGTGTAGTCTTATCTCTGACAATTACTGCAGAGTTATTAGAACGACCACGTTGTGGATTATCAACGAACCAGCTACCAGTTTTAGCAGTCATCATCTCTTCGTCATCTGGTGAAAAGAGACAAATGGTTGCAGAACGGCGAACACCACCAGACAATACAGCATCAGCTGCATGCATGGCAATATCATATACATCAATCGGTTTGATTGATACTGGTTCTTTTTGATCAAGTACAATACCTTGTAATAGATATTCAATTTTATCGAGTGAACGGCGAAGACCTTCAGGTCCTGGTGCTTTAAACCCTCCAGAAATTTTAGCACCCTTTGGACGAATTTGTGATAGATCAAAGAAAACTCTACGACCTTCATAATCAGGGTGCTTACCACCACCGACAAAATAAGATGACATCAATACATCAAGTGCAGATGCCCATCCTTCAATAGAATCTTCTACGATATAACCTTTTGCTTGTTTAGTACGAGGTTGAATTTTTGGTAATTTGGCAACATGATGTTTTTGTACAGAGAAACCTGCTCCAGCACCACAAAGAAGAATATAAAAGATTTCACCGAAAAATTCAGCACGATCTGCATAAGAGGAAGTACAGTTGTACATCCGCATTTGATGCTTCATAAGTTGTTCACCACCAAACTGTAAAGCGCGTTGAGCACCAAGGACTCTTTGTTCTTTATAGGCTTGTCTTGCTTCTTCAAAATATTCTTTTAATTCATTATTCTTTTCATTATAATTTTTTTCGTGCATTTCTAATACACGATCGACAGCCTCATCCCATGATTCATATCTACCTTCGTCTTCAACGTATCTTGAATAACCTTCGTAGAATTTAGTTTCGGATAAAAACTTCCTAGTGTCAACACCAACTGTTGCCATCTGATATACCTCGCATAGATTTGAATTTTTGATTTGATACTATTATATATCAAAAAAGAGTTTTTGTAAAGCGATATTTTAACGCTTTTACTTATAAAAATATTTTTTCATCATTTCTAATTGATCGTCATACTCAGCGATCTGTTTCATTTCAATTTCAATTGCTTCCATAATATCTGAGTGCTCACCAATACCTGCTGGATTAGCTAGATATACTTCTACATTTGCCACATGTTTATCAATATGCCCTTGTGCGTGACTAACAAAGGCTTTAATCAGTTTTTCTCTCATTGTTTTCATAATTTAATCCTTAATAATTTTAATTGCTCCATAAGCGACCATTGCATAAGCTACCAAGTTAAGTGGTGCCATAAGCATTACAACACCAGCTACTACAAGTGCAGCACCTTCATATGAATTACCTTGTGTAAGTTTACTTTTTAGCCAATTCATCTTCTAACTCCTTTATTCTACTTTCGAGTTCATCAATTTTCTTTGTGACGAATGGATACTTTTTTCTCCACGCATCTGTTGGTTGTTCAAACCAAGTCAATCCCCATCTCTCTACAAGATAATCAAGGAACTGATCTAACTTGGCATAACACCATAAACCAGCTCTTGTGTCTTTAAAGTATGCAAGAAATGCAGCACCTAATAAAGAACCAGCTATAGCAGTATATATCCATAAAGTATCGTCAAACATTCTCTCTATCATTTTGACATTTCCTTTATTGCTGTGTCGTAATCTTCACGACTTACTACGCCTTCTGAAAGAAGTCTTTCTCTATTAACCATATGTTGTGACTGAATATCATCTTTACTTTCGCCATAATAAGGAACACAATGACCTTCTTCAATCATAATTTCAGTAACAAGACGACCATCAGCAGCACGAAAGTCTCCAAGGATACGACCGAACTTACCCTTCATATCTTCACCAGACTTATCTTCGGTTGTGATAAGTTTAGCATCTTTTTCAAGTAGAGAGTAAAGTCTTTCTTTCGCAGCAAGACCAAATAGTTTTTCTACTTTATCAGAAGTTCTTGATTCAGGAGTATCGATACCCATAATACGTACACGTTCATCTTTGAGGCAAATACCAAAACCAAGATCGATATCTACGTCTACTGTATCGCCATCAACTACTTTGATGACGTGTACATCATATTCGTTCTGTTGCATTTAGTCCTCCTTGATTGTGTAGTTGACATAATTAGGCATGCCATGATCTTGTACACCATCAAGAAGTCCGGACTTCCATCCTCTCCACTTATCTTTCACTCTTTGCCAAGAAGTCATCTTACGAATCTTGCCGTAGTGGTTAATATAAACCATTTGACCGTGATGTTTGTAACCCATCAGAGCAAGAGGAACTCTTGTTACAACATCGTTATTATTTACGAATCTCCAATGTGAAGTTCTAATTCCTTTGACAAAAGATCTTGTACCAGCTCTTGGAGAACCAAAAGTATAAAGACCATCAACTGGTCTAAACTCCTCGACACGAGAAGTACAAATGGTTGCCATTGCAGCACCAAGTGAGTGACCACAAATGTATAATCTTTTATCTGCATGATCTTCTGCTAATAACTTTACCTGATCCCAGAGTTTATCTAGTTCTCCACGGAATCCAGCATGTACCCAACCATCAGTCATAGACTTTTTAGGCCATGCTTTCAAGTCTGCTAAGATATCAGTGATTTGATCAGGTTCTGTACCACGGAAAGCAATTACTGCTTCTTCTTTATTCCATACAACATGGCATTGAGCTTCGTCATGTTCTAAGAATATGTGATGAGTGTATCCGAGTTCTTTAAACCCTTTTAATGCTTCTTGGTCTTGATATGCTAGGTTTGCACATTTGGCAAATTTATTCGCTAGGTTGAGATCCAGTTCCATCTTGAGCATTCTCCTCTTTT
>JAFMFP010000042.1 GCA_017856055.1 Fidelibacterota bacterium
GAGAATCTGATCATCAGTTTCTCCAGGAGCATGTTGCACTTTAAGAGTTATTCCTGCAATCGTAATGGTACTCTTCTCTCCAACAAAAAAATCAGTAGGGTAGACCACTGGAGATTGATCAAAACTCCATTGCAGTGAAGAGCCTAATCCTTGACCATTTTGAAGTTCAGGAGGGAGATAAAAGCCAAATTGTTTCATCCCCCGTTGTGTTAAAATGGGTCGAATCAAGTTGTTTTGATCTGTAAATCCTTTTTCAAAAGTTTGATGGGCATAAATCTTAGTATTTTCATTGATAAAAGAAGGAGAACCTCTCCAATGATCGACATGTGAATGAGTATAAATTATTCCAAGAATGGGTTGATTAGAAATTTTCTGAAATTCTCTAAAAATTTCTTGAGCTGTTTCAGGGCTTTCTGTGGTATCAATCACGATATTTCCTTGATCTCCAACAATTAAGATTGAATTTGCTAATCCGTAACCGATAGCGATATACACATTATCAACTACTTGATAGACTTTCTGTTCAACATAAAACTGATCAGCTTCTTGAAAATTCGAGGCGTTTTGAACAGTTTTTGGTGGAGCAGAAATGGATTGTTTTTGACAGGAAAATAATAGAAAAAGAAACAGAAATAGAATTTTTTTGTTACTCATTTTATAAAATATACATCATTATAAATTAGAATTATAAATAAATTCAGCTTGTCTACAGGAACAATTATTTTGTAAAACAGTATTATATACGTGAAATATATCTCATACACTCAAGAAGGATTTACTCCCACAGAAGAAGTTAGTTTTAATTTTTCTAAAAATTATTTAAGTATTGTTCGTGGATATCAAGTTTTCACTTTTTTTCGAACAATGAATATGAAACCAATTTTTCTTGATGATCATTTGGATCGCATTTTTTCTAATGCTTTATCCATGCACATGGAAGTTCCGTTTTCAAAAGAAGAGCTAAAACAGAAGGTTTTTCAAACCTTAGAGCACAATAAATCTTCATTAAATGAATTGAATATCATGATTCTTTTTGCTGGAACCACTGCTCTAAAATATTCTCCTTTAAGTACGGACCAACCCATAGATCTTTATATCATTATTTCTCCTGTTAAAGAATATAGTCAAGAATATCTTAGTGGAGTATCTCTAGGGTTGTTCGAGTATGCGAGAAATATGGGTGAGGTTAAAGCACCCTTTACTTATTTTGGTGGGATTTTAGGTGAGCATCAATTAGTCAAAACAAAAAAATACGATGAAATCTTATTTACCGATCAAGGATTGATCTTAGAAGGATCCACTTTTTCTTTTTTTGCTGTTAAAGGAACTAAAATTATAACTCCTCCAACGGATGGAAAAATTCTGGAAAGTGTGACAAGAAAAAATGTTATTCAGAGCTGTTTAGATGGATTTGAGTTTGAAGAAAGGCCTATTCTTGTGGAAGAAATATCTTCTTTTGATGAAGCGTTTATAACTTCTGCAAACCGTGGAGTTGTTCCCGTATTGAAAATCGATGGTTCATTAATTTCTTCTTCAGTCGGTTCAGTAACATCTTCAATCAAAGAACGATATTGGTCTTTAATATCTTAAAAGTTTTTTGAAACTTTTTTAAGATAAAATCATTAAAATAATAAACAAGCTAAGGAGAAAAAAATGAGAAATTTTATTGTTGTTGTCTTTCTTTCAATATTTATTACAAACTGTGCAATCCCTATGTCAAATCGAGCTGTTGCTGATTCAAATGATTTTACCCTAGGGAAAGTTCAATCACAGCTTACTAAAGGGATGTCTGCAGCTGAAGTCGTTAGTTTATTCGGTTCTCCTAATTTGGTAACCAGTACAAAAGATGGTGGTGAATCATGGACTTATGATAAGATATCTCAAGAATCTGAAGCATCATCGCGTTCAGGTATGGGTGCAGGAAGTAGTGGTAATTTTTTTGGTTTTTTAACTGGTGGTAAAGCGAAAAGCTCTAGAGAAAGCAAAAATCTTACTTTAATGATTAAATTCGATTCGAACGACACCGTCACTGATTTTAAATATCAAAGCGTAAAATATTAAATGTCTAGAAAATATTTCGTTCATTTTGTTTTAGTTGTTCATTTTTTTGTAGTAGGGTGTGCCTTTTCAGTGCCTTCTACTGAAAAAACAACTGCAACGCAAAGAGCCATTGAAACCAAAGAGTATAGCGTTTCAAAAAAAGAGCTGATGAAAGCATCAGTGTCCACCTTTCAAGATCTTGGATATACGATCAGTGTAATCAATGAAGAGTTTGGCATTATAACTGCCAATAAAATAGAACCAGGTGGTCAAGTTGTCGAAGATGAACCTAGTTTTAATCCCTTAGTAGTTTTGGGAGCTATTTTCTTAGTTTCTGCTCTATTTGCTGATGACGACGACCATCATGAGGAAAGAGGTCGTTGGAGGGGAAGGTCCTCTAATGGAGATACTGTAGTCATTAAAGATGAAACTTTAACTGCTACTTTAAATATTACTGAAATCACAGAAGATCCGTTACTATCCAGTGTGAGAATTAATTTTGACAGTAGAGAGAAAAAAGCTTCTGTGCAATTTTTTAAAGAGTTTTTTGCCGCAATAGAAAAGTCTTTGTTTTTAGAGCAAAATCTTTAAAATTCTTCCGTGAGAATTTTTGCATCATTCCTCTGTTTTATTACCTTTATGTTCGGAACAGGAACTGGGGGAGCAAAAGATCAATCCATCACTTTATTACATCGAGGAAGATCAATACCTATAATGCCTGATGATAATTCAATGTTAATTACTAGTGCATATTCTTCATTGCAATCTAGGGAAGTTAAAATATTTGACGATAATTATAATTTAAAACAAGCTCTTTACTCACCTAATCCTTCTCAGGGAGATGATTTTGGTCAATCGACATTTATTAAAGATAATTTTTTAGTGGTTGGTGCTCCAGGTGCTGATAATGGAAAAGGTGCAGTCTATTTATATCAAAAAATAGATGATACTTGGAATTTTGTTAGGGAGATTTCGAATCCTAATTCCGCATTACAGAATCGTTCTCATCAGTTTGGGCATCAAGTAATGATTTCGGATGTGTATCTGATTGTTTCATCTCCATTTGATGGAAATGGAAAAGTGTATTTTTTTGATTTAGATTTCGAAAATTCTTTTCCATTGCGTTACACTCTTCAACCTCCCATGCATCAGAGAAACGAAAGTAGGGATCCAGAACTATTAGTAGAATATGGTTTTGGAATTGATATGGATTTAAGAGAGAATGAACTATTGATTGGGTCTGATCATAATGCCGCTTTTTATTTTAGTACTGAATCGTTGACGAAAGATTTTTCGCTAATGGATTATGAAATTCCCTATAATCATAATCATGAATATGCTTATGACCATTTATTTGCTCGAACGGTAAGTATTGGAAAGAACTATCTTTTTATCAGTTCATTAGGTTGTGATGAAGGAAGTGGAAAAGTAAGATTTTATAATAAAGATGATCTTAACACTTATGTCGAAGTTTACCCTGAAGATAAAATAAACAATCAGTATTTTGGTTATCAAGTGTCTGAAAATGATACTAAGGTTATTATTTCTTCGTTCAATGGTTCAGATTTTTATTCATTAGAAAAAAATACAGCAGGGAAGATTGATTTTACTTCCATCAGTAAGATTTCATTAAAAGATGACAAAACGTTCGGTAGAAGCTTTATTTTGAAAGAGGATACGTTATTAACTGAAAATTATTATAACGACTCTATAGTTGAATTTTCAACTCAAGATTGGTCTACAAAAAGAGAATTTTCTTTATCATCTAATTCAACTGAATCACGAAGTGCTGCTGAATGTCAAGGTGGAGTTGCTGCTGGATATCCATGTAACAACGTTGATTTATTGGCCTTTATGAATAAAGCATCCATTGGGGGATCTAATCGAACTACCACCAATGATATCTGGGGTTGGACAGATTCATCTTCAGGAAAAGAATATGCGATTGTGGGTATGAGCAATGGAACTTCTTTTGTGGATGTGTCAGATCCTGAAAATCCAGTGTATATCGGAATTCTTCCTACAGCTACTACGAGTTCAACTTGGAGAGATATTAAAACCTACAACGATTATGCGTTTATTGTATCCGAAGCTGGGGGACATGGACTTCAAATATTAGATTTGACCAAGCTAAGAAATTTTAATGGAAGCCCTATTACTTTCTCAACAGACGCTTACTATACTCAATTTGGCAATGCACATAATATTTTTATCAATGAATCTACTGGGTATGCTTATGCAGTAGGTACCAACACATGTGGAGGCGGGTTGCATGTAGTTGATATAAGAAATCCCTTAAATCCTTCTCAAGCAGGTTGTTTTGCAGATCCCAATACGGGTAGATCGGGAACTGGTTATGTCCATGATACACAATGTGTGATTTATCAAGGACCTGATGCGGATTATCAAGGAAAAGAAATTTGTTTTGGTTCCAATGAAACTGCCGTTTGGATAGTTGATGTCTCAACAAAAATTACGGACACAGTTGGTGCAAGCACCATTGCACTTGGAAATTATAGTTATGGATATACACATCAAGGTTGGTTGACAGAAGATCAACGTTATTTTATTCAAAATGATGAGTTAGATGAGTATTATAATTATACCTCAAATACTCGTACAATTATTTGGAATGTCGAGAATTTAGATAATCCTTTTATCCAATCCAGTTATTATGGTCCAACACCTGCAATTGACCATAATAATTATACAGTAGGCAATAAACTATTTATGTCCCATTACACTAGTGGAGTACGCATTCTAGATGTAAGCAATATCAATAGTCCTACTGAAATAGGGTACTTTGATTTGTATCCAGCAAACAATTATTCGTCGTTTGATGGAACCTGGAGTAATTATCCATACTTTGAAAGCGGAACTATAATTGCAACTGGTATAGATGAAGGATTATATATCATTAAGTTCAATCCTTCGGTTCAGAATTTACCACCAACAGACTTTCAGTTGAATAGTCTTCAAGTGATCAAAAATCCACAAACGGCATATGATATTACCACAAACTCTTTGCTAGTTGATTTCAGTAATTATGCTGATTCACTGAAAATTTCTTGGACTGAGTCTACTGATCCTGAAGGTGAAACTATCGATTATAAATTGTATGCAGATGGAGATTTATCTTTCTTAAATGAAGTTACTTATGATATATCAACCAAAAGAATGTATGATATTCAAGATATTGTTGCTCTGACGGATTCAACGAATCGTTATATTGGTCAATTAAAAGTTTATGCCACAGATGGATTAAATGTAACCATTTCTAATGCTATTAATTTTTATTTAGATCCATCTGGAAT
>JAFMFP010000012.1 GCA_017856055.1 Fidelibacterota bacterium
AGTCCATCTTTTATTGATTGAGAAATTGAAGTTTCTTCATGAAGGGCTGGCTCTTGAACAAAAAAGAAAATTGGCAGAGAAAAAACTGCCCACCAAATTCCCACAGAAATAAATGAATATTGAATCGCCTGAGTTGAGTTCTCCAAACCAAAACTTGCAGGAAAGGTAAGCATTAAGAAATTAATTACAATTAAAATACCTCCACCCAAATATCCCAATGCAAATCCTAAACCAGAGACAAAATCTATATTTTTTTCATGGCTTACTGCAGGGAGTAATGAGTCATAAAACACATTACCTCCTGAGAATCCAATAGTAGCTAAAACATACACAATTAAAGCAATTGGCCACATACCTTGCGCAATAAATCCCAATGAAATAGACATGACTATCCCCAAAAATGCAAAGAAGATCAGAAAACGTTTTTTTAAAGTTCCCCTATCGGCAATAGCGCCTAAAATAGGAGCTAAAAGTGCGACAAAGATTGAAGCAAGTGAATTACCTAATCCTAAATAAAAAGTACTCTGAGATAAATTTTCAGAAGAGGACCAAAATTGCGAAAAAAAGATTGGGAAAAAACCAGCCATAATGGTTGTGGCAAAAGCAGAATTAGCCCAGTCATAAAGAGCCCAGCTATAAATTTTCTTATTAACCTCTTTCATTACCCTCTCCTAATTGACAACTTAAATGTAATCCCATTTAAATCAAAAGATTCCCGAAGTTTATTCATTAGAAATCTTTTATAACTTACAGAAATTAATTTTGGATAGTTGGTGAAAAATGCAAAAATAGGAGGATTGATATGCACTTGTTCTACAAATTTAATTTTGATCAACTTCCCTTGAATTGCTGGAGGAGAATGTTGAACTAAGACTTTCTCTAACCAATTATTTAACTCTTTTGTTGAAATTTTTGAAATATTTTTATTATATAATTCCCAGGCACTCTCTAAAATATTTGAAATTCTCTTTTTAGTTTTTGCTGATACAAAAAGTAAGGGATAATTCTGTAATAGAGGAAAGTCATAGTACATATCCTCTTTAAAGGTGTCAGCTGATATGTTTGATTCAGCTGTTAAATCCCATTTATTAATTAAAATAATTAGTCTTTTTCCTTTTTTTAAGACTTCATTTACAATTGATTTATCTTGTTTAGAAATTCCTTTTATAGCATCTATAACTAGTAAAACAATATCTGACCTTAGTAAAGCATCCATTGCTCTTAAAGAGCTATAAAATTCTATGCTATCATCTATCTTACTTTTTTTTCTCAATCCAGCCGTATCAATTATTCGTATTTGCTTTCCATGCCATTTAATGTTTGTATCAATTGAATCTCTTGTAGTCCCAGCAATATCTGATACGATTGCTTGATCTTTTTGTAATATTGCATTTAGAATAGAAGATTTACCTACGTTAGGCATTCCTACAATTGAAATAGATAAAATTTTTTCTTCAGTAGCGTCCAAGAAATTTGATGAGGAAGATTTAAGAATCTCATCTAATAACTCTCCGACGCCTGAACCATTTAGAGCTGAAATAGAAAATAATTGATCCCACCCCAGTTCATAAAATTCATGTAGATTTTCCTCAATCTTAGAACTATCATTTTTATTGATTGCCAAAAAAGATGGTTTAGAGGACTTTTTAACAAGTTGAGATAAAAATCTATCAGCAGGATTGAGTCCATCCTTCCCATCTACTAGCATTACAATAACATCACACTCTTCAATGGCATGCCCTATTTGCTCTTTAATTTTTTGATTAAAAAAATCATTATTATCTCCAATAAATCCACCCGTATCAATGACATCGAATTTGTGATTGATCCATTCACCAGAAGCATACACTCTATCACGAGTTACTCCTTCAGTTTCATCTACAATGGATATTCGGGAGCTAGATAGACGATTAAATAAGGTAGATTTACCCACATTTGGACGTCCAATAATAGCGATTTTTGTATTTTTACCCATAATGGAGAATAATACTAATTGATAAAATAGAGTCCTAATGAATTATTGGAAGAGAAGTCAAACTTTTGAAACTAAAAATACCAATAAATCTATCCAAAGAATTACAGAGAGCAATATGGTGATTGCAAAAGGATTTCTTCTAAGAGAAATTTTTGGATTAATTTCTCTAATTGCAAAATGAATTGATCTGAAAAATACATATGCCCAAGCTAATAATAATGTAAAGAGAGTAACGTGACTAACAATGTACGCAATTATACAATATACATAGAAAATTATTGGAGCTTGATGCAAGTTTTTTAAATGCTCTCTTGAAGCTTGAATCTCGTCTGGAACTGCTTCCCATGAAGGCATAAACTTTAACCATTTTGGATCTAATGATTTGTTTAAAACCGCTTTTTTGACTTTTTGAGCATTTAAAGAAGTTTGCAATAAAGTAAGAAAAACTAATGGAAAAATTGGGAATAAAATTAAAGTAGAAGACATTTATTGACCCAAGTAAACTCGAAGAGGCTCACTGCGAGTTTTATGTGCTAAACGTCTGATTGCTTTTTCTTTGATTTGACGAACTCTTTCTCTAGTTAAACTGAATTGTTCTCCAATTTCATTTAAAGTAAACGAACGATCTCTATTAATTCCAAAATACATTTCTATAACAGATCTTTCTCTTTCAGTTAAAGTGCTTAATGCAGATGCAATTTCTTCTTTCATCGAGGTATCCATGACAGTATTATCTGGATCTCTTTCTTCTTGGTCTTCAATGACATTTATTAAAGAACTATCCTCTCCCTCAGCAAAGGGAGCATCTAAGGAGCTATGTCTACGAGAATATTGTAAAGCATTAAATACTTCTTCAGTTTTGATATCAAGCTGATGGCTAATTTCTTCCACCTTGGGTGGTCTTCCCATTTCAGCCTCAAGTTTTTCAGCTGCTTTAGTAATTTTTGTAATAGTACCTACGCGATTTAAGGGTAAACGAATCAGCCTTCCTTGTTCAGCTAAGGCTTGTAAAATAGCCTGACGAATCCACCATACAGCATAGGAAATAAATTTAAATCCTCTTGAAGGGTCAAATCTTTTTGCTGCTTTGATTAGACCTAAATTTCCTTCATTGATAATATCAGAAAGAGATAGACCATTTCCTTGATATTTTTTAGCGACTGAAACAACAAATCGTAAATTAGCTTCCACAAGTTCTTTCATTGCGTTTTGATCGCCTTTAGCAATTTGAACAGCAAGTTCAACTTCTCTATCAGGAGAAAGAGGTTCATATTGAGAAATTTCAGCAAGATACATGCTAATGGTACCACTAGCCACTTTTGATCTTCTAATACGTTTATCAGCTCGTTCTAATGCAGCTTTTCTTGCTTCTTCTTTTTCAATCTCAAGAGCGAGAGCATCTGCATCAGTTCCTTCTAAATTTTGGAGTTCTTTTTCGAGTTGTTTAGCGGATAATTTTTTAGCTGCCATAATAGTAGATTAACGGGTCAAAATTTAAGAAATTTACCAAGATTTTCAATATTTTATTTTTTTGTCAAATCTTCAATGGCTTTATCAAGATCTTCAAATTTGAATTGATATCCACTTAATAAAGTGTTTGAGGGAATGGTTTTAGGACCATAGAGAACTAATTCTTTCATATCGCCAACCATATTTTGAATAAATTTTGGAATAAAAAATACCCATTTATTATTTGGATTTTTTGGTGATTTAATTGTCTGATAAAATTTGTAATGAGTGCAAGATTGAGGAGATATTAAATTATAATTACCTTCTTCGACGTTTTCATCAACTATATATTCAATAAAACCCACTACATCATCTAAATGAATCCAGGGGAAAAAGGCATTATTCACTCCTGGTACTGGAAAACATAACAAAAGGAGTGGTTTAATCATTTGAATAAATGATTTTTTTAGAATAAATCCTATTCTTAATTGATAGATTTTAACACCTTTAAACGATTCCAATGAACGACAGGCCTGCTCATTTGCTTGACAAACTTCAGCTAAAAAACCACTTCCCGCTTTAGATAGCTCATTGACCTCTTTCCCTTCGTTCAAAAATCCATAATATCCAATCGCAGATGCATTCAGAATTTTTAATGGACGGATAGAATTTCGTAACAAAAATTCTTTCAATTGATATGTTGTATTGACTCGACTATCTAAAATCTTTTCTTTAACAGTTTTTGTCCAAAGAGTTCCTACATTTTCTCCGCTCAACTTAATGACAATTCGAATATCATGAAGTTCATTTGGATCGTCTTTATTCCAATCAATAATTTTAACCTTTGAAGTGTTGAGATTGGAATATTTTTTAGGATTTCGTGACAGAACAAAAATATCGTGACCTTTATTTTCAAGAACTGAAACTAAACGTGAACCCACAAACCCTGTTCCACCTGCAATTAATATTTTCATTTCTTTTGCAGAGACTTTAATACGTTCTGAATTTTCTCTTGAGTAGAAGGATTAAACCAATTCTCAATTAAAATATCACCAGAAAATTCTTTTCCATGAAGTAGTGACTCTTTTAAACGAATGAATGGCTCTCCAGCCGCAATATAAAATTGAGCTAATTCTTCCGCACGATGAATGGCTTTTTTGGTCGCTCTCTTTTTACCAATAAAAGGATTAGAAAAATACTCGTTAATTAATCCTCTTTGAAAACATTCTTTGGGCGAATAAAGACGGCATTGAGAGGCCACTTCAAAAAGATAATCCCTTCGAATGGTTTGGCTAATAATAGTCAACATGTCTAAGGGTAAGTCAATACCAATGGCCATTTCATTTAACCCCATCCTCTGTTTTCCAAACATTCCAATTCGATAATCTGATGCTAGGGCTAACAAGCACCCTCCTGCGATAGCATGACCTGAAATGACAGAAATGACTGGGCCTGGAAATTTTCTGATCGATTGTAATAGATTGCTCAAAGAAGAAAAAATTTCACCGACTTCTTCTTTCGTAGTAGCTGCCGTTAAATCCTTTAGGTTTAAACCAGCACTAAAAACTTGATCATTGCCTAAAATAATAATGGCTTTGGAGTCATTTAAGGAAAGTTCCTTTATGATGCTTCTTTGTCTTTCAACTGTTAATAGGTTTGGTCCTTTATCTCCTAATTGAATCGTTTTTATCTGATTGGAAATTGAAACTTTCATAAATATTATTTATTCAATTCTTTCTTAATAGCATCAAATACTGGCACAGTTTGTTGTTTTTCAAAATCAAAACAAACAAGAGTCATAAAACATTCAATAGATGGATCGTTTTCATCTCCGACAAAAAGTCCGTATTGATAATCAAAACTTTTTCCTCCAATACGAGAAATTTTCAACCCAATTGTTAATTCCTCAGGATGTTTGATTTGTTTTAAATATTCTAATCTCATTGATGCAACAATGAAGGGAAATTCAATCTTATTATATGGTTTTAAGCCTAAATCAGCCGCATGCCTTACACGCGCATCTTCAAAATAGGCTACGGCAGTTCCATGATTGATATGTCCCAGCATATCTTCATCGTACCACCTAGTTTCCATTGAATAAAAAGTTGTATATTGATTTTTAGTTAAGCTGCTCATCTATCAAAAATTGAGGGTTATCTTTTGGAAAAATACATTGCTCTTTTTTACCAAACCATAAATATCTTTTTCGTGCAATCAAATCATATCCCCAATTCCAAATGACATTTGGAAGAAGATATTTTGCAAATCTTAAAGGGTGTTTTATAATCTTTAAAATCAAAAAAACTGCTTCAGATTTATTGTATAGCTCATTATCATATTTCACAAAAACTGTGTTTTGTAGATGATATTTCTGATCTAATTCTTTTTGAGCATATGGAGATTGTAAAGGACTAAAATAAATTAAACTATTTTCCGGATACCGAGATAAAAAATTGATTAATTTTGAACACAAAAGACAGACTCCATCATAAAAAATAATTAACCTCATTACAAAAAAGGAAAGAAAAATGAGGTTTGTTTTTTGTAGTCTTCATGGTCATCAAATCGAGATAGTGATTTTTCAATTTTACGCATATTAGGATACCAAACAAAAGCGATAAAGATATTTAGAATAACCACAGGAATCCACCACATCACTGCTTCAATGGACATCAGCACAAAGGAAAAGTAAATTAGGAATTCTCCAAAATAATTGGGATGGCGACAATGGGACCACAGTCCATCTTTGATCAATCCTTTCTGATACTTTAGAAAAGTAAATTTTTGCATATCTGATACAAAGTGATACCAGACTCCAAATATAAAGCAGATTATGGCTCCAAATAAAATTGGAATTGAAGCCATATGAGATTCCGATGCAATGATATAAGCCGGTGTCCAGTAAGCACAGAGCCCAACAAAAATCAAAGTTCCATAAGAAAATTTTACTGGTTTTTCCCAGGTCTTATCTGGAAAAATCTGGCTTTTCATCACCCACATCAATCCATAAGACCCATGAAGAATAAGATAAATCCATGCTGTTAAGTTATTCCATTGATTGAAATAGGATATCAAACCTAGAACAATAAACCACGTAATTCCCTTGCAGAAGTCAATGATGTGTTTTTCTTTAATTACCATAACAGAAAAATGGTATTATTAAAATTCCAAGCATCAAAATAATTCGTGTTAAATTAGAACGATATTTGAAAATCGTATCTTTTTTATTCATTGGATAAAGCATTCCAAGCTAACATTCCACCATCAACATTAATGGCGTTGTATCCTTGAGCTCTCAACATAGCCGTTGCCTGAGCTGATCTTCCTCCACTTCTACACACAACATAAATTTCTTGCTCTTTTTTTGATTCAAGCTCATTCATTCTAATGGGAAGTTCTTGTAGTGGTAATAAGGTTGCTCCATCGATATGACCTAATTCACCATCAAACTCTGCTGGAGTTCTAACATCCAAAACGTATGTATTTTCATTCAAAATATTATTTTTAAATTCTTGCATTGAAACTGTATTACTCATTCCTTGACTTCCTCCATTCATTTTTTTAAAAATTGCCACACAAGCGATTAATACTATTAAACCAAGTAATAACTTTGTATTCATCATTTATTTCTCCTATTTAGGTATCTACGAATAGATAACACATTGAAAATTGTTGCTATAACGACTAAAACCGTCATCAATATTATCGTTGAACGCATATAGGAATTTAGGGAGCAATCCAGCGGGATTCTACTGTGTTTTTTTTGAAAGAAAATTGACAGCGAATATGTCCACTATATTTTAGTTCTAAATAATCCAATTGATCAAAATGACAACGAATGATGGTAAAATGTTTATACCCTTCGTCAATTATTGAAGGTAAGTCTCTTTCATCAAAACGAGCTTTTTCCGGTAAGTTACAATGATATTCATCTAAGATTTCCGATGGAGAATAGGGTGCTAAATAACATCGACGAGAAGAAAGAGATAGTGTTTCCCAACGCTTTTTGGTTTCATTGTTTTGATGATGAATACTTACCTGCCCATTAAACCGAAGTTGGATACGGTTTTCTTTATCATAGAACAGCGCTTCAAATGCTGGGTTTGCTTGTAATTCTTTGACTTTTGGACTTCTAACATCAGTATGAAAATCAAAATAATTTTCTTTTTTCGAAAAATCTCTTAAAACTACTGTACGATTCTTAGGTGTATTATTTGAAGAATTTGAAAAAGAGAATAAACGATAGGGATGAGAAGAAATTCTTAAAGCTTCTAAAAGAGGATTTATAATGAATTCAAGATCAATCATACATTAAAATAAATTACTAATTCTATTTTTCTGAATCGATTGTTTTGCGATTGATGCCAAAAGTTCTACGATGATATTTAAAGAAGCAAAACGCCTATCTTTGGTAAAACCCTTAGAATAACGAAAGTAAATTTGTTGGACAATGGTAGCAATTTTAAAGAGTCCATATGTATAGTAAAAAACAGGGTTTGCAATATCCTGTCCGGTTTTTAAAGAATATTGATGCAAAAGTTCTTCTCGAGAAAAACACCCATCTAAGGCAGTAGAGCTTAACTGAAAAAAATGTAATTCTTGAGGATCATTTTGATCAATCCAATATCCTAGAGAAGTTCCTAAATCCATTAAAGGATCGCCAACAGTGGCCATTTCCCAATCTAGAATAGCATTAATCGAAGTAATATCATTGGAATCCAAAACGACATTGTCAAATTTATAATCGTTATGAATAATCGAAGCTTTTGATTCCTGAGGAATATTTTCGAGCAACCATTGAGCGATAAAATTAATTGATGGCAATTCAGATATTTTACTGTGATTAAAACGCCCTATCCAACCCTCAATTTGACGCTGATTATAGCCTTCAATTTTTCCAAGTGAGTCTAATTTTAAATCATAAATATTCAAATTATGGAGCTGAGCAAAATGATCAACAAATGACTGGCAAATTTTCTCCATTTTTTCCTTAGATGGCGCCTGCTTAGGATCAATATTTGGTCGAATAATGTATCCATCTTTTTTTTCCATCAAATAAAAAGGAGAACCGATGATCGATTCATCCTTTGAAAAAAGATATGGTTTTGGAACTTTAGGAAAATGGGGATAGAGTTTTGAAAGAATTTGAAACTCTCTTTCCATATTATGACCTCCTTTTAAAGCTTTAGCCCCTAAGGGAGGCTTTCGAAGGATAAAATTGTTGGTACTGGTGGAAATCAGATATGTTAAGTTAGAAAACCCGCTTTGATATTGTTTTATTTCCAAATCATTATGATCCAAATTATTTTCCTTGAAAAATCCAACTAATTGTGTTGATTCAATCGTTTCATCATCACGAATATTGGATGCGGAATTCAGTTGGAATGGTTTGGTATTCTTCTTAAAAATCTTTGATAATAAAATTAATAATTTGAACCTTAAGGGAAGGTTAAACGAACTCATCTTACGAGTATTGTTTTAAAATTTCTCTGGCAACTCTTAGCTTATGAACTTCATCTGGACCATCATAAATTCTTGCTGCCCTTTCATGTCGGTACCATAATGCAAGTGGAGTATCATCTGTCATTCCTAAGGCTCCATGAAGTTGAATAGCACGGTCTAAAACTTTTTGAAGTACATTAGCCACGAAAAACTTTATAATCGAAATTTCGATTTTTGCTTCTTTGGCTCCCTGGTGGTCGATTTTTTTGGCAGCATCTAAAACTAAGAGTCTTGCCGCATTGATTTCCACTTTCGAATCAGCAATCCACGATTGGACTAATTGTTGATCAGCAAGAGTTTGATTGGCATTTATTTTTCGACTAGTAGCATATTGACACATTAAATGAAAGGCTCGTTCACTGATTCCAATCCATCGCATGCAATGATGAATTCTTCCAGGACCTAATCGTTCTTGAGCAATACTAAACCCTTGCCCTTCTTTTCCTAATAAAAAACTCGAGGGTACACGACAATTGGTGTATTTGACTTCAGCATGAGACATCCATCCATCTCCTTCATCACCCATTACAGAAATATTACGAACTATTTGAAATCCTGGAGTATTAGTAGGAACAATAAATTGACTAGCTTGTAGATAGGGATTAGAATTGTTAGGATCAGTAATGGCCATCACAATAGCAAAACTAGCACCATCCGCAGATGAGGTGAACCATTTATGGCCATTGATGATATAATCATTTCCGTCTTTAATAGCTGTTGTATTCATGAGGGTTGGATTGGATCCAGGGTTGTCAGGTTCAGTCATTGAAAAACAACTGCGAATTTTCCCTTCCAGCAAAGGATTTAAAAATTGTTCAACTTGATCAGAAGTTCCATGTTCCAATAATATTTCCATATTCCCAGCATCGGGCGCTTGGCAATTAAAAATATAGAGACCAAAAAATGCTTGACCAAAAATTTCATACAACTGACCTAATTGAAAAAGATTCAAACCTAATCCTCCATTTTCTTTGGAAATTTGAGGAGTGTAAAGACCAGCTGATTTTACTTCTCGACGATATTGTTCTAAAAAATCAATGGTTTGAGAAAAATTATGATTTTGAAGATAGGGTTTTTCATCAATAATAAGTCGATCAATAATTTTTGATACTTGATGTTTGATTGTTAAAAAATCTTTTTCTGTCATACTCATTTAAATATAGGTCTCAAGTTCTTTGGGTAAATAACTTTTATTAAAATTTTTTAAATCCAAAGTATTATTATAATAATTAAAGTCAGTCACTGAAACATTTTTAATTCCAAAATTCAATTTCAGAATCTCTTCATCTGAACAGTGAGTGGCTAAGGCATATACCGCTGAAATTGTCCCTCCTGAGGTTACAATTAAAACATTATCTTCAGAATCAGTGACAGAGTCTAAATAGGAAATGGTTTGTTGAATTCTTGACAAAAAATCTGGGTAAGATTCAAATTTTTTTTCGGATAAATCTAGTTCATTTTTCATCCACTTTTTTGCGACTTGCTGAAATAATTTCAAAAACTCACCATTTCGATTTTCAATAGGCATTTGCTTAAAAATTGTTTGAGCAGGTAAATCAGAATTCAATATCTTAGGAATGAAATACATAGCAATTTCCATTAATTGATTTTCTGCAAATCCTTGGATTGTTTCACAAGAAGACATTTTCTCACCATACCCTTTTTCAATCCCTTGAAAAGTTTGAAAATGTCGTTGATGAGGACCTGAAAAAATTTTTTGAAAATTCTGATGATTTTTTTGTAAAGCCTGACCAAGCACTTCAGATTGTTGCCATCCTTGTTGACTTAAATTATCATAATTGGCTTCCCCAAAAGAAGCCTGTCCATGACGAACAAAAAATAAATGCTTTGATGCATGACTATTCATAAAGTAGTATAACCTGCTCCGCAATACATGCCGGCTTGGATTCACCTTCAATTTCAATGGTCACTTCCAAGATTAGTTTAGCTCCATTTTTTAAACGCTTAAACTCTTGTAAAGCAAGGGAGGCTCTGATACGACTATTCACCACAACTGGTGCAGTAAACCGTACTTTATTCAATCCATAATTGACAGCCATTTTTACAGAATTGATGGAGTAGATTTCATTTAACATACTAGGAATAAAAGATAGAACCAAAAAACCATGGGCTATAGGCTTTTTGTATGGAGAAAATTTCTTGGCCATTAATGGATTAGTATGGATCCATTGATTATCATTGGTTACCCTGCCAAATGCCCAAATACGAGACTGAGAAACTTTTTTCCACGCACTTTTTCCAAGTTCTTCACCTAGAAGTTTTTCAACTTGATTTAAATCATTAAAGATATTCATTATTCAAAATACGATTTTTTAAAAAATCAGACAATTGCAAACTTTTTGAAATAGTATCTCATCCAAATATAGGAGATCAAAGCTGCAAAAATAATTGCAACAACTTGGGCAAACCAAACATATTCAATGGGTTTTTGTATTATATAAAAATAGTAGGATAAAGGAGCAGTAATTAATAACACTCTGGTAATTGTTGTTACAAGCAAAGGAATCCCTTTGCCAAGCGCTTGACAAATTCTAGAGCAAATGACGCTATAGCCTACAAACGGATAGACAAGGACAATGATTTTCAAATAAGTAACACCAATGGCAATTACTTCCTGATTTTCGCTGAAAAGAGGTAATATTTTGCTAGCAGAAATGTAAAGACCTATTACTAATATTACTGTTAAAAAAGTTGCGTATCGTAACCCATAAGAAACTATTCCTTTTAATTTTTCAAATTCTTGTGCTCCATAAAACATACCTACTATGGTAGTTAGACTAATAGCTATTCCTAGAATTGGAATAAAAATTAGCATATCTAGTCTTGATACAACTTGATAGGCTGCAACAGCTTCATTAGAATAATTAATGAGGATTCGATTCATTACTACTTGACCAAAAGAAATGATTAGCATTGATAAAGAAGATGGAATCCCAATTTGAAAAATTTTTGACAGAATAGATTGATCAAATTTAAAACTTGGTAATCGAAAACTAATATAAGTACTCTTTTTAATAAAAATAAAATAGAGATAAGCAACCACCATGAATAGTTGACTAAGAACTGTTGCTATGGCAGCACCGGGTACTTTTAAATCTAGCGTAAAAATGAAAATTGGATCTAAAATTAAATTCATAATTGTTCCAAATAATCCTATGTACATCGGTATTTTAGTTTCTCCTTCTCCAGCTAAAATTGCGCGAAAGAATAAAGAAAACACCACTAAACCTATTCCATATATCAAAATTTTTAAATAACTCAAAGCAATATCAAGGATCTCTCCTTGGGCACCCAGTAATATCATCAAATCTTTTGCGAAAAATTCCCCTAAAATTGTTAAAAACAATGTGATGATTAAGCCGATTAAAATAGTTTGGTTAGCCACTTTGTCAGCACTTTCTTTATCTTTCTTACCAATGTATTGAGCGATGGTAGCAGTAACACCGGCACCTAAGCCAACTGTCAATCCAATGATTATAAAAAATAGAGGACTAACAAACGCTACGGCTGTTATTTCATCTGCCCCAACCCATCCGATGAACATAATATCAATGACATTAAAAAGAGTTTGAACTAACATCCCCGCAACAATAGGCAAGGCCATTGTCCATAATGCTTTTGAGGGATTTTGAAGAAAGGATTCTAAGCGAGAAGATTTATTTTCCATCTTTAATCAAATAAATATAGGAATTCCCCGTACCCCTTTTTTTTCATTTCATTCAGAGGAATAAATTTTAAAGCAGCAGAGTTAATACAATATCGTAACCCCGTTGGATTCGGACCATCATTAAAAACGTGTCCAAGATGTGAGTCGCTAGTCTTGCCTTTAACTTCTTTTCTAGGCATAATCAATGTATAATCATTTTCAAAAGTTAAACTTTTTTTGTCGATTGTTTCATAAAAGGATGGCCAACCAGAACCAGAATCATATTTATGTACGGATGCAAATAATGCCTCCCCTGAAACAATATCTACATAGATACCCTTTTCTTTGTGATTCCAAAACTCATTGTCAAATGCTGGCTCAGTTCCACAGAGCTGAGTCACATAATATTGCATTTCTGTAAGATTTTCTTTTTGCTTAGACATGTCCAATTCTAATTCTTGTGAAAAACTTATGCTTAAAAAAAGTACAATTCCTATTAATTCTTTACTAAAAGTCATTCACAAAGTTAAATATAGTAAAGTATTTTTTATTTGGTTTTTTTTTGATAAGGTGATACTTTACGAAAAATGGGGATTTTGCGTCTAAGCAATCCCCTTGTGTATAAACAATATAGAGAGGTATAAATAATGAAACTGATTAAATCAAGTTTTCAATTTTTGTTTGTCTTTCTTACTGCTATATCATTATTGTTTGCACAAACTGTTAGTGGTACTGTCTCAGGTGTAGATGGTGAAACATTAGCTGGTGCAAATATAATGGTTGAAGGAACTGATATGGGTAGTTCATCAAATACTGATGGATCTTATTCTATTTCTGGTCTTAGTGATGGTAGTTATACTATTACAGCTTCATACATTGGATATGAAAGTGAAAGTGTTACTGTTACTATCAGCGGTGGACAAACAGCCAGTGCAGACTTTATGCTTGATAAAGGCAATCTTCGCCTAAATCAAGTTGTTGTTTCTGCATCTTTAAAGAAAGAATTAGTTACAGAAGCTCCTGCTAGTGTGGAAGTATTCAGTGGTGAAGAATTAGAAGCTCGCCAAGGTGCTACCATTGTGGATGCTTTTGCTAATAGAGCTGGTGTTGAGACAATGAAAACTGGTATCGAGTCATCTAACATGACTGTGCGTGGTTTTAACGGAGTGTTCTCCGGTGCGATTCACGCTGTTCTTGATAATAGATGGGTTCGTGCTCCCGTTGTCAATGCTCAACTCTTACAATTCATGAATGCTGATGATTCAGATGTTGCTAGAGTCGAGCTTGTTCGTGGTCCTGCTGCTCCTATGTATGGTCCAGACACTCAACAAGGTGTTCTAAGCATATTTACTAAATCTCCTTTTGATCAAGGCAATAGAATGTCTTTGACTCTTGGAGAAAGAAATTATCAAAAACTTTATGGTCGTATTACTCAACAATGGATGGGTGGTCGTGCAGCTACTCGTGTAACTTTGTTACACAGAACTTTTGAAGATTGGTCTTCAAACATGCCGAAAACTATTCAAGAAGCTCAAGCAGAGGGTCACCTTTACTATGAGCCTGAATACATTAGACGTGGAATGCCAATACCAACTTATCCGTATATAGATTATGCATCTTCAGAATTTGGTGATCCTGAAGGAGGAGTATTAAATAGTGCCGCTCATAGCGAGCCTTTCAAACCTTCTGTTACCAGTATTGATATGAAGACTGAAATACGTCCTGATTTAAAATCAACTTTAACTGTGAACTTAAGACAAGCTCAATTGTCAGCAATTGAAATGACAGGTGTAGGTCGTGCTTTATCCGATGATACTACATTAAGTCAAGCTCAAATTGCTTATAATCGTCAAGATTTCTTAGGTGGTAATTTGTTTATTAATTTCTTTACAAATATTAATGAACAAAAAACAACTTACCTTTTAAATACTGGAAACATTATTTATGATGAATCTTCTAATCGTGCTCTTCAATTACAGCACAGTTTAGATTTAAGAAACGGTCAAAGTTTAGTTTGGGGATTAGACTATCTTGATAGAACTCCTGAAACCAAAGGAACTATCAATGGTAAGAATGAAGATAATGATAACTTCATCAATGTTGGTATCTATTATTCATATGAAAAGAAATTCTCAGACAGATTCAAATTTGTCAACTCTGGTAGAATCGATAATAATAACTATTTAAGAGCAATTGGTACAGATTATGTCTTTGCTCCTAAAATTGGTTTAGTATGGAGCAATCCTGATGTTAGAGGAAACTTCCGTTTAACCTATGGTGAAAATATTGATCTTCCAGGTAATTTTACTAAGAACTTAGATATCGCTGCTGCTTCTAATGTGGTTTATGCTGGTTTAGGAATTAATTTTGCTCCTTTACTTGGTTTCCAACCAGATTTTTCAGTAAAAGCGATGGGATCTACAACCACTGGTTGGACTTATCAAAAAGACGCAAATGGTAATACCATGTTCCGTTCTAATTGGTCAACAGCTCTCGGTTTAGATACCAATACTTATTATTCAATGAACAACAACACGATTAATGCTGCTGCATGGGGTGTTTGGGCGCCAATCATTGGTGGAGGATTCCTCCAATCAGCTGATGGTGCTGCCTTCTTAACAGCCTATGGTAGTGCTGTAGGTCAAGCTGCTGGTGCAGGATATATGGAACAAGTGGTAACAACTGTTTATACACAAACTTACCAAGGATATATTGATGCTGGCGCTGATGCTGCAACTGCTGCTGCTGCTGCTCAAGCTGCTGCTGCTGCTGCTGCGGAAGATCCAACATATCTTGCTGCTGCTGCTGCCTTTGGTGCTGAATATGGTGCTAATGCTGCTGCTACAGGTGCAGGAGATCTTGTGACTATGTTAGGTGCAACTGCTCCTAGCGCTTTTGGAAATGTCACAATAGATCTTGATGGAAATATCTTGAATCCAAATACTTCTTTCCCTGATTATCCTCAAATTAAAGAGACAACATGGGCGCAGACTGAATTTGGTTACAAAGGTCTAGTTGGCGATAATATGTCATTAACTGTTGATGTTTATAACTTAAAAGTTTCCAACTATGTTACTGCTCTACAAAACATTAGTGGTTTAACTAACGTTGTAGGTGATGGTGGAAGTTATGTCGCTTCACTAGCTACTTATCTAGCAACTCAAGGAAATGAAAATCTCGCTAACATGGTTGGTGCATTTGATTCTCCTTTAGCTGGAGGTAATGGTAACGGTACCGGTCTTGATGATCTTGCTGCTGCTATCATTGGTGGAGTTGCAAGAGTACCGATTGGTGCGATTGCTCCTGCTCAATCACTCTATGGTGGTAATTTAGTTTATGGATATAAACAATTAACAAATGACCTTCACTTAAACGGTTTAGAAGCAACTTTAAACTACTTCCCTAACAATAGTTGGAATTTCTACGGAAATGTTTCATTGTTAGATAAAAACAGAATTGATGTAGATTTTGAAGGTGTGACTAATACTGTCAACATGAATACTCCTAAATTTAAATTAGGTGCTGGAATGCAATACATCGGTGATGGTGAATCTTATGGTCTATCTTTAAGATACCAAGATTCATACTACTCTGATGGTTTCTCAGGTAATGCTGGGAGAATCGAAAGCTTCTACACTCTAAGTTTAAATGCTAAATGGGATGTAGATATGTTTGAAGGAATGTCAGTTGGAGTTTCAATCGATAACTTAACTGATATTGTTCACAGAGAGACTTTCCTAGGACCTGAAATGGGTAGATTCTCTACTATTTCAGTAGGATACGATTTCTAATAAACAAGAAATTGTAAGAAATAAAAAAGCCCTCATATTGAGGGCTTTTTTATTATACAAAAATATATATTTTTTTACCAAGGAAGGTTGGTTAAATCAACATTCCCACCAGTAATGATCAATACAAGTTTCTGTCCTTGAAATTTCTCTTTATTAGCAATTAAAGCAGCTAGGGTTAAAGCACAGGAAGGCTCAATAACAATTTTCATTTGCTCCCACATTAATTTAGTGGTTTTAATAATTTCCTCTTCTGTAGCTAAAATAATATCGTCAACATTTTCTTGAATAATCGGTAAGGTAAGCTCACCAACAATAGCCATTAGTCCATCGGCAATTGAAGGACGATGCTCCATAGGAATTCTTTTTTGTGCATTATACATTTGGTAAGTATCATCAACATTCAAGGGTTCACAGCCAATAATTTTTGCATGAGAGTTTTTTCCTTTCAAGGCAATGGAAATTCCACTAATTAGGCCGCCCCCTCCAATGGGAACTAATACTCCATCAAAATCTGAAACTTGTTCAAGAATCTCCAATCCGATGGTACCCTGCCCTGCAATGACATCGTAATTATCGTAAGGATGAATTGCAACGCGATTATTATCTTCAATTGTTTTTGCATACAATGCATCTCTTTCGGACATTTTATCACAAAACACCATATTTCCATTGTATCGTTTAACATTTTCAATTTTAGCTTTGGATACACTTCTGATCATTACAATATCTGCATGAATATTTTTAGAATTAGCTGCACAAGCTATAGCGCCTCCATGATTTCCAGAAGACTGACAAGCTACTCCACGTGATTTTTCCTCTTCATTTAAACCAAAAATAGCATTAGAAGCTCCTCTAATTTTGAATGAACCTGTGGTCTGAAAATTTTCACATTTAAAATACAAATCCATTCCGAGCATATCGTTGAAAAAATCAGAGGTTAAGACGGGAGTAACCTTTGCAATAGAGCTGATGCGTTCTTTAGCATCTAAGATATCATTTAGATTAGGTCTATGGTCTAACATTATTTAACAAACAGAAGTTTACCTACAGAATTAAATGCATCAGATTGTATCTGATAAAAATAAACTCCGCTGCTAACTGTATCTCCATTATCATTTTTAGCATCCCATAGAACTGATTGATAACCAAATTTCTCTTCATTATCAATTAGAGTTCTAACTATTCTACCTCGAATATCAATAATCACCATGGTGATTTTTTGCGTAGTGGTTAAATCAAATTCAATCGTTGTTCCACTTTCTCTGAAAGGATTTGGATAGCTTTGACCTAAACGATACGTTGAAGGTGCAGTTTGAATCAAATTATAGCCTTCCGATAAAAGAGAATTGTTGTTATCGTATGCCGCATAGCTTACTTTGATAAATTCATAGGTATCTGAGAGGTTTTCAAAATTAAAGTTCACTTCATTTCTTTTGTTGTCAGAAGTTGGATTTAAATTTCCAATTTCAACATGAGCAATACCTGTTTCGGAACTGCTGGCACTCAAAACCATTTCATTTAAAATATTTGATGGTTGGAAATTAATTGAGTATCTATCTGGATTATACTCAAAATAGACCTGAATAGATTCAGATTCATCAGGGAAACGTAAAATTAACTGATCATTTAAGATGCGTAGAAATGGATTTGATCCCTGGACAGTATAATTTGGAGTAGATAATCCATTTTCGTCAAGAGACCATAACCATAATGCTTTAAATTGATTTACGTCTTTTTCATCTGAAATACCATCAAAATTCGGGAAGAGATATGGCATACTTCCAGTTACTGGAGCTATATCTACTCCTGGATATCCCGCTATAAACGCCTTGTAGTCTTCAAAGTCAATTACCCAATCTCCATTACTATCCCCCAACAACGTACCAAAGAAATAAAAAGATTTGGATACTACATCGGAAGAAAGACCAACTTGGTCAGTAGCATAAATATTAATATAATATTGCTGATAATCAGATAGTAATAAATCATTCAACTGAATATTTGTTGTCGAAAAAGGCTGATCAGCAATGATTTCTTTTGTCGATGGCGACAAACCTATAGATACATAGTAATTTGCAATTCCAGTGGTGGAATCATCGAAATTAGAAAGAGTGAGTTTAACATTTCCATTCTTGACTATGTATTGTGAATCTTCAAGATTATCTATTGAAAACGTACCAGCAATTGGACTTTCTCTATCAACTAAAATAGAGATTCTGTTTGACTCAAAATTATTAAAACCGGAAGAGTCTCCAGTGACTGAATTTTCTGGAATATATACTTCCACTTCACCATCAGCGATTGCTTCAATATCAAAACTGTAACTTCTTCCATCTGAGCTATTAAAACTGACAATTGTACCATTAGAAACACTGATATCATCTTGAGTAAATCCTGTGACACTCTCTGCAAAATTTACATTAATTGAAAATCCGTCTGCACTAGTTGCATAAGAAACACTTGATGAAAGCGTCACATTGATTCCATCAACTACTTCTTCCCAATTTCTAGCAGCAGCCCAAGCATAGCCTTCTAAAGCTTGTTCATCTGAGAACATTCTCATTTGATCATCATAGGAATAATCCATATAATTCATAAACTGGTCACCTTTACCAGTCACATTAATACAGCTATTTACAGCACTTCTTCCATAAAAATCACCACTACCAGCAGGCCATTGATAAATATTAGCATTTCGATTATTTTCAATTTGAGCAGGAATATCATTCCAAATCGGAGTACCGCAATTAGCAGCAGAGAATGGATGTGGAAAAGTAAAATTATGCCCCAATTCATGAGTCAATGTTCTTCCTCTATTATAACCTGAAATGGTACCAGGATTTTCAAGAGAACCGACTGATTCAGTGATCACAACTGACTCAGGAAAACCTAAGTATGCTTGACCTAATAAATTTCCTGCAAGAGGAGCAATGTAGATGTTTAAATAACCATTTTGATAACCACCTGGAGCTCCACTATCTGTAGAGGTAGCATTAGCGAGACTACTTGCCTGAGCAACCCCAGAAACAGATGGTGATGAAATATTATATCTACGAATTGAGACTCCCTCAATTAATTCATCCCCTGATCTTTCACCTTGAGCTCCAACAAACTTCACTTGCATTGACCCACGAACATCATTAAATGCATAGTCTATTCCTGGATCATACGGAGCATTGGATGGATTAGGATCAGAAGGAATCTCATCTCCATCTGGGTTTAAATTTTGGAAATCTAAGTTGATTTGATCAAAATTCGCTGCAATTTTATCTTTTGCAAGATTATCAGTTTCATCAAAATATAAAACATGGAATATGACAGGAATATAAATAGTTGAACGAGCAGTTCTCCACTGAGGATTGTTTTCAATCAAAGATTTGCTTTGAGCTATCAAAGCATCTCTTTCTTCAATAAATTCTGGATTATTTTCCTGTAACTCTCTCTCCAATTCATCACTCATGCAGCGAACGTAATCTTCTACTGAAGAATGGACATGTTGTTGCGCTATAGTTAACGAAAAGAAACAGAAGATAATTGCTAATAATTTTCTCATAAACCTATCCTAGTATTTGTTTTGAATTATTATAATATGTATTAAGGGTTTCAAGCCTTACTTCTTCATATCCTCTAATTACATCTGGTAAAGCAGAGAATTTGATCATTTTATCATAACCTCCATTTTTAATTGAAGGTAAATTTTCAGTTATTACGGTTTTATAATGTGCCAAAACTTCAGTATCGGCTTTTCTCACATCAGCACTGAACCAAGCCATAAAATCAAGTTTAGTTCCTCTTAAAAATTTGAGATTCTTTAATAATACAAAAAATACTTTAAACCATTTTCCAAGAGACAATTTAGATTTAACGCCAGGTAGTTTATTCAATAAGGGGATATTTTCTAATTTTTTCATAATTGGAGGATGCAACATAAAGTTAACTTTAGCTGATGAACCAAATTCGGACTGTATTGCAGCTTCAAGCTCTGGTTTTAAAGATAACCTTGCCACCTCATACTCATCCTTAACCGCCATTAATTTAAATAGATACTTAGCGACGTTTTGAGTTAATAGCGAAGAGTTTTGGCTTTGTTTTTCTTCATTATGTACTTTTGCAATAAAATCTACATATTCTTTGGCATAAGAAAGATTTTGATATGCTATAAGTTCTGGTACTCTATGATCTAAAATTCTTTTTAAATCTTTGTCAGGGTTCAGTGATTCAATTAAAGCTTTAGCTTCTTCAGATATAATAGGTGTAGAACTAAGATCTCCTGATCGGTATAATTTAAGAGTTTCTATCCAAATTGGATCTGCAGCAACCTTACGACCAATCATAAAAGCTTTTTTATTTGCTTTTACTGCAACACCATTTAATTCAATCGCTTCTTCGATTGAAGAGGCATCTAATGGAATGCAGCCAGATTGGAATGCAGCACCGATTACAATAAAATTAGCCTGCATATTACTTCCAAAAAAATGCTCTGAAAGTTCAGTAGCATTCAACAAAGTTTTTGATTTTGAATAGTTAGAAATTGTAGAAATCATCTGTTGTGAATCTGGATACTCAGATGTAGTATTGCGAATCATGTCTCCTGTAGGAATTTCTGATGCAGAAATGACTGCAATTGATCTTTCCGCATTTAATTTTGAAAGATTTTTTGGATTAAATCCTGTCAATAAGTCAAAAACTAAATAAGCATCAGCTTCCCCATCACCTACTCTACTGGATAAATCTTTTTGGCTGTTTTTGAGAATTTTTAAATGAGAAACTACAGATCCTCCCTTTTGACTAAGTCCTGTCTGATCTAAAGAAATAACTTTTTTATTCTCCAAGAAAGCAGCAGTAGAAATAATTTGGTTAACGGTAACAACTCCAGTTCCTCCAATTCCTAACATAAAGATATTAGAAATTTCTTTCTCATTTTTTTTAGGAGTGGGTAAAGAATTATAATCAAAATCTAGGTCAGGTAAGTTTCTTTTATCATCTTTTTCGGAAGGAATAACTGAAATAAATGATGGACAATTTCCATCAACACATGAATAATCTTTATTACAAGAAGGTTGATCAATTTGAGTTTTTCTTCCATATTCAGTTTTTATGGGCTGAACACTGAGACAGTTTGACTTAACCCCGCAGTCTCCGCATCCTTCACAAACGGCTTCATTGATAAAAATTCTCTTTTTAGGTTCATGCACTAGTCCACGTTTTCTTAGGCGTCTTAAATTCGCCGCACATGTTTGATCATGAATTAAAACTGTAACACCTTTAATAGCTTTTAGCTTTTTTTGAGCTTCGACAATATCTTCACGATGCATAATTTCGATGTCTTTATCCCAACGTGATTTTGGAATATCTTTATAAGTATCAGGATCATCAGAGGTTATGATGGTTTTTAACACTCCTTGAGACTTTAGATATTTTGTAAGCTCGGGTAAATCCAAGCCACCATCAGGGTCTTGAGCTCCTGTCATTGCCACGGCTCTATTATATAGGATTTTATAAGTAATATGAGACTTCGCTGCAATAGCCTGTCTTAATGCTAAGGATCCTGAGTGAAAAAACGTTCCATCGCCAATATTTTGAAACATATGCTCTTTATTGACAAAGGGTTCCATACCAGCCCACTGAGCTCCTTCTCCACCCATGTGTGTAGTTCCAAAAGCTTTTCCATCGTCAACAAACATTGCCATCAAGTGACAGCCGATACCACCAAATGCGGAGTCTCCTTCTGGTAATTTAACTGTGGAAGTATTGTGAGGACACCCAGAACAATAATACATAGATCTTGCAGTTAACGATTCAACAGCTTCTCTATGATCAATTTCATTTAGTATTCTAATTTTTTCATTTGATGACTCTAAACCCAGCCTGGAATGATATCGATTAAACAGAATTTTAGCAACGTCATCAGCGGTTAATTCACCATATCCAGGGACTAAATCGCGATTATTTTCATCAGTTTTTCCAACAATCAAAGGCTTGGATTGATAATTATAAATTTCTTCTTTTAGCAACATCTCAATAAAAGATCTCTTCTCTTCAATAACAAAAATTTCATCTAAACCAGCAGAAAATCTTTCTATAAGCTTAGAATCTAAAGGAAAGGTGACACCAAGTTTAAGAATTCGAATTCCTTTTTCCTTCAAAAATGCCTCATCCCAACCCAGTGTATCAAGCGCTTCAATAATATCATAATAAGTTTTTCCAGCAGAGATTATTCCTATTTTCGCATTTTCGCTATCCATAGTGATTTTATTAATTGGATTGACTTCTAGGAATTTTTTAGCAGCCTTAATACGACCTAGATGAATTTCTTTTTCAGTAGGTAAGCTGTGATGTCCAACCAACTTAGCGTTTTGCGTGTGTTTCCATGGCATATTGTTGTATGTGAAATCTGGAATTGTAATATTGATTCTTTCAGGGTGAACTATCGCACTGCCAAAAGCATCTGCTATGTCCGTAACAATTTTAAAACCTGACCATAGACCTGAATAGCGAGACATCTCGTAAGCATATCTACCTAAATCAAGAATCTCTTGAACATTACCAGGATAAAAAATTGGCATCATTGCATCAAAAAGCGCTGGTTCAGATTGAGATGGAAGAGTTGAAGATTTGCAAGAAGGGTCATCACCTGCAACAGCGATTACTCCTCCATTCTTCCCTACTCCTAAGAAATTTGCATGTCTGAAAATATCGCCTGATCTATCAACCCCTGGAGCCTTACCATACCACATCCCTAATACTCCATCATATTTTACATTAGAAACCATACCAGCCATTTGACTACCATAGATTAATGTAGCTCCGAGATCTTCATTAACTCCAGGAATGAAATTAATGTTATGTTGGTCTAACAATTTTTTATTTTTAACAAGATTGATATCTAACATTCCGACTGGAGAACCTCTGTAACCAGAAACTAGGGTTCCTGTATTTAAGCCTTTGATTAAGTCTGCACGGTTTTGATCAAGCAACAATCTAACCAATGCTTGAATTCCTGATAAAATAATTCTTCCTTCGAGAAGAGTATATTTATCATCTAGCGAAAAGTTTTGATTCTGGTTGTATTCTGACATTTTTATTTAGATGAAATTTAATTCGTAAATGATAGCAATTAAATGTTTTTTTATCATAAAGATGAAAAAAATAAATCCACAAATGTAAATTTTTTCAAAAAAAATAAAAAAAATGCTTTTTTGAACTTGACAAAAATTTAATAATTAAACTAAGTTATTAGGCTTGCCTGTACGCAAATTTTACCAAATTAGTGTAATAGCAAATAAATAATTTAAATTTTTAACCAAGGAATCTTTTATCCAAAAATGGCTGCTGAAGCAATAGAATTAAACTTTCCAACTGAGGATAACAACTCCAAAGTAGAAAAAGATCTCAGAGATACCATCCTTAGCATTAATCTCTCCGATAATAATATTACTGATTCTGAAGAATCGTGTCCCCCTCAATTCACATCTGAAGAGTATTATAAAGAAGATGATCTCGGCAAGAGTGTTTTAGAAATGAAGTATTTAGCTCCTGGTGAAAAATCACC
>JAFMFP010000013.1 GCA_017856055.1 Fidelibacterota bacterium
AATAGGGTTATTACCAGTTAAAGGTTTGCCATTTCCATTTATTTCTGCCGGAGGATCTTTTCTTTTGTTATGTTATTTAATGATTGGTATTGTTACCTCAATTTCTAAAAATTAATCTTAAATAATAGGTTTGAAGTTTTGACTCATTTAGTTAACTTCGCATGGTCAAAATCATGAATAAAAAAATCTTTTACGTTACTTCAGAAATGGAACCTTTCGCTTCTGCTTCGAATCTTTCTCAAAACTCTAACTCTTTACCTCTTTATCTTCAAGATTCTGGTTATGACGTAAGATGTTTGATGCCTAAATATGGTTTTATTAGTGAGAGAAAATATATTTTAAGAGAAGTTATTCGTTTAAAGGAAATTCTTTTTAATCTTAATAGTGTTTCATATTCATGTTCAGCAAAAAGCGCTTTTCTTCCAAAAAATATTTCTTCAACAAGGTTGCAAGTATATTTTTTAGAAAATGAAGACTTATTTGGTGAATTAAATAATCTTTTATATAAATCAAAAAATGGCCGCTATCTTCTTGACAATGAATCTAGATACTTTTTTTATTCTCTAGCATCTATTAAAATGCTTCCTAATTTATTCTGGTATCCTGATGTAATTATTTGTAATGGTTGGACTTCAGCTTTTGTTCCATTTCTTCTAAATCACTTGAAGAATGAAGATTCTAATCTTTCAAAAATTAAAACTATTTACTTAGCCAATTCCAATGATAATGAAATTGTTTTAAACTCTAGCGTGTTAAATCTTAACGATTCTATAAAATCTAAATTAAATACAGATTCATATAATGAAGTTGGATCTTCTACAGCGGATATGACAATAATTATTGATAATGAAATAAAAGTTTCCAAGGATCTGATGAAAAAGAAAGGATTTAAAGGAAACAAAAATTGCCATATTTTGGATTCAAAAGATGAAAATTTTTTAAAGAATTTTTCTGATTTAATCAAATCTGTTAAATGAAAAAGTATATTTTAACTTCGATTTTTTTAATTTTTATATCCTGTTCAAAAGATTCAATTATTTATTCAGAAATTGATAATCAAAATAATACTCTCAAAACTATTACTCTCCCAATAGATAATCAAAAATCATTCCAATCAATTCCTTCGTTAGGTCAAAATTCAAAACTATTTTTTGGGAATGAATCTGGATCAGATAATTTATTTTCCTTAGTTCAGTTTACTTTATTCTCTGGCTATATTCCCCCAACTTCATTTTTAGATTTATTAGCTGATTCTATTCAAGTAGATAGTGCGCGAATTTTCTTTCAAACTCTTGATACTATCAATAGCTCTGCAAAATTAAAGCTATATGCTCTACCCGTTGAAGATGAAACAATCTTTAGCGATTCAACTAATTTTTATTCTTTATCTGAGCATATTGATTTTAATAATAGTTCTATTTTTTTAAATGAAACGATTTTGAATGAAATTGCCCCTTTAGATTCCGTTAGTTATGATACTATAAGCTTTGACTTCAAAGGTGAAAATTTAGAAAATTTAAAGACTAATTTGTTTAATACTGCAAGTTATCCATCTCGAACTATAATGTTAACCTCTGAAAACCTTGAACAGTTATTTACCTTAGAAAGTAACGAATCTTCTAGAGAGCCAAAAATCAGAGTATGGTTTAAAGCTTTTGTCAATGACACAACTACTGTAGATACATCTATTTTATTTTTTGCTGACAAAGATATTAGTATTATTTCTCCCCCTGAAATTACCAATGAAGATAAGCAACTCATTTCTCTGAATGGTGCATCTGGATTGAAGTCGCTAATTCATTTTAATCTGGATGCGGTATCAAACTTTAACAGAAATGCTCTCATTAAAAATGCTAATCTTATATTAAATGTTGAAAATAAAAATTTTGATGATAGTATTTTTTCAGTAGGTATATCTACAATTCAAGACTCAATATCCAATTGGAATTATACTTCATTTTATCAACCTTCATCTGATTATGAAGATTACCAATCTACTAATGTATTTTTAAACTCAAGAAATATTGTGGATAATAAAGTTTCAATTCCAATACAATCTTATATACAATTATTTAAAAATGGAGCGATTGACAACAATGGATTAATGATTTTTGGAGGTTCAAGTAACAGTCCATACGATAAAGTTTCTTTTTCGGTTGAAAGTTTAGAGGTTTTATATGTTGAACCCTAGAATAGTACTAATTTATATTTTTATAAGTCTAATTCATGGGCAATCATCAATGAATGCTTTGGGTTACGGAAATTTTTCAAACAAGTTTCAAGCTTCTTCAATCTCAATTGGTTCTTCAGTTTTATCGTCTACTTTTAAAGAGAATATTTCATTACATAATCCAGCATCGTGGCATAACCTTCCTTTTGCAGTTTTAAATACCAGCGTTTCTTTCAGTGAAGGTTTAATTGAAGACAACAAAAATGCTTTTTTTAATCTTTCATCGACAACGCTAGTGGTTCCTTGGAGACAAAAACTTAGTTTTGGCTTAACTTTTTCTCCGCTTTTCTCTAGAGATATAATTTTAGAAGATTTAACAAATGATCAATTTATTTTTACTGAAAATGATACTCTAAATTATCGTCGAAAAATAACATCAAGTGGAGGTGCATCTCTAGCTAAATTTTCTTTAGGATATAAAATTAATGAAATTCAGTCTATAGGATTTGAATACGGAACTGTTTTAGGTTCTTCCAGAAAAAGCAACAATTTAATAATTGATAATGTCAATCATTTACTGCAAGAAAGAGATTACTTTTCTGGCGGTATTGTATCTTTATTTTATACTCAACTTCTTGAAAATTCTATCGGAATTCCAATTACTTTTAATACCTTTTTCAGTAAATCTTTAAAAAATATCGGGGTTGAAAATGAAGCATATCAATCTTTTATTGATTTAAACGGAAATTCGTATCATGATTCAAGCGATTTTCCTGATTTGGGTCAAGCCCTTCTTCCAATTAAAACATTTTCCGCAAACGAAATGAGCATTAAGGAATTTGCTATGAGTTTTGATTACAAAGATGAAAATAGAAATCATTATATAATTGAACTTTATAATTGGAATGATACTGGAGATCATATTTTTTCGTCATCAATAATTGATAGCTATGTTGAAAGTTATTCAAAATTAAATCTCGGATTTGCTAGATTTGGAATCCCCTATACTGACGAAAGATATGATTATAAAGCAGGTATTTTCTTTGGAGATTATGATTTAAAAAATATTGATAATGTTAAAGAATTTGGTATAGGTTTAGGTATTGGAATTCAATTTGGCTTAACCAATAATCAAATTGATATTTCATATAACTATTTAGTAAGAAATAATTTGGAATTTATTAAGGGTAATGAAACCATTCAATCTTTCTCAATTGGTTTGAGTTTAGGTGATTTATGGTTTGTTAAAAGAAGAGAGATGTAGTTATGAAAAATAAATTTTTATTATTGTTTTTAAGTGTCCTTTTAAGTTCAAGTTTGCTTGAAGCTCAATGTAAAAGAGGGGAACAGCTAAGAATTACAAACGATGTCGAAATTAAAGTAGTTGATTGTAGGGAAGCTACAAGGCTTATTTACAATGAAGGATGGTACCCGTACTCAATTGAAGATGAACAAGAAGACCGTTGTCCTCAATTAGTTAGTAGCGCTGCAGAATATTACAGAAACTCAAACTGGGAATTGAGCGCTCAATCTTATGGAAAGCTTATGGATTTACGTTGTGATTCTTGGAATTCAGATTGGGTAAATCCGGATGATTCATATTTGTATTGGTCAATAGCTTTACAAAACTTGGGCAAATTTGATGAATCTGAATCTGTACTTATTAGAGCAATTGATGAATTGCCCGGTAATACTGATTTAATGATTCGTCTAGCCTATGCATACAAGAAACTAGATAAAATAGATGAAATGATAATTGAATATGAAAGAATTATGGATTTTGGAGTTGAAGACTCCTCTCTTTTACAAGACCTAGCTTCAGCATATGGTAGTCAGGGTAGAACCGATGAACAAATATCAGTTCTTAAGAAAATTTTAGACTTTGATCCAAATAATACCTCAGTTCAATCAGAGCTAGCTAATGTTTATGAAAACTCTGGTGAAGATCCATTAGAGCTTTTTAAGGCCAGGTATAATGACAATCCTGAAAACGCTTCATTTGCCCTAGAATATGCTCAGAAACTAATAGATTCTGGTGAATTATTAACAGCAATATCTGTTCTCGAAAATTCATTGCTTTACAACAAAAATAATTATTTAGTTTACCAGACATTAGGTAGAGCTCTTTCAGAAAATTCTGATTTCGATAAATCAAACCAAGTGCTTGAAGATCTTTTTGATTTAGATAATTCAAATTTTAGAGTTGCAATTCAAATCTCATCTAATTCAATGGACATGGACGAATATCAAGAAGCTTACGAGTGGTCTAAAAAAGCCTTAAAAATCTCTGGAAATAATGCTGAATCACTTTCTCATATGGGAAACTTATTCTATAAAGCGATGCAGAATTGCAGAGGAGATAGTTTTTCATCATCTGATAAAATTGTTGCTTCACTAGCCTACCAATACTTCGAATTAGCTGAAAAAAAAGGTAATTCAATGTATTTCAAGCAACAAAAATGGCTCGAAGAAAATGACGTCCTTTTTGGATATTCTGACTGGTTTATGACAGATAAAGATGTACAAGCAACTGGAAAGGTTTCTCCGACTTCTTCGTGTTATGATTGGGTAGGTGAATCATTAAATAAAAATAAAGACTGGTAAAAATGTCAGTCCTCAAAGATTCCGATAGAGAAGTTTATGATATCATTTTGTCAGAATCTAATAGACAGAATAATTTTTTGGAATTAATTGCTTCTGAAAATTTTACTAGTAAATCTGTAATGGAAGCTACTGGATCTGTTTTAACAAACAAGTATGCTGAAGGATATCCTGGTAAAAGGTACTATGGAGGATGTGTTCATGTTGATGAGATTGAAAATTTAGCGATAGAACGTGCTAAAAAACTTTTTGATGCTGAATATGCTAATGTCCAACCTCATTCTGGTTCTTCTGCGAATATGGGCGTTTATTTGGCCTTTCTTAAGCCAGGAGATACAATATTAGGTTTAGACTTAAGTCATGGGGGGCATTTAACTCACGGTTCTAAAGTAAGTTTTTCAGGACAAATCTACAATTCTGTAACATTTCATGTTGATAAGAATACTGGATTAGTGGATTTTGACAATCTAAAAAAGATTGCTCATGAGTATAAGCCAAAAATGATTATCTGTGGTGCTAGTGCATATCCAAGAACTATTGAGTTTGAAAAATTTAGAGAGATTGCCGATAGTGTAGGAGCTTTTCTTTTGGGTGACATTTGTCATAATTCCGGGATTATTGCAGCAAAGAAACACCCTTCTCCATTTCCATTTTGTCACGTTGTCTCTACAAGTACCCACAAATCATTAAGAGGACCAAGAGGGGGGATTATTTTACTTGGTAAGGATTATGAAAATCCATTCAAAATAGTTGCTCCTAAATCTGGAAGAATCAAAATGATGTCTGAACTTATTGACGGCGCAGTAATGCCAGGAATTCAAGGAGGACCTTTGATGCACGTAATTGCTGGGAAAGCAGTTGCTTTTAAAGAGGCATTATCTGATAATTTTAAAAATTATATTCAAAATGTTCTTGATAATGCTAAGGCATTTGAAAAGAACTTTCAGGATTTAGGCTATAACCTAGTTTCTGGAGGTACAGATACTCACCTAGTGCTACTTGATCTTCAAAATAAAAATATTTCTGGTAAACAAGCAGAACTAGCTCTCGATGAAGCAGGTATTACGGTTAATAAAAATATGGTGCCATTTGACCCTAGAAGTCCATTCATTACAAGCGGAATAAGAATCGGAACTCCAGCTTTAACTACCAGGGGGATGGGGATTGATGAAATTAAAGAAATCACTAAAATGATCGACTTAGTTATAAATAATTTTGATAATGAAGAAGTAATATTGTCAGTTAAAAATAATGTTAAAGAATTATGCAATCAATTTCCTTTAAATCTATAAAGAGAATTGTCTTAATACTTTTATTTAACTTTTTCAATTATTCATGCGCATCATCAAATCAACTCATGTTTGGTTCTACGTTTTATGAAATTTCAACGCCAACTTTTCTAAAATTAAAGCAGAAGCTTAATATCAATAATAGTTCTTCTCCTGAAGAGTATCTTGAGTATTCTGAAGCTTTAATTCAATATTCTTATGGGATTATCATTGAAAAAGCTGACAGAATTAAAATTGAAAGCTTCACTGATGCTAAACCTTATTTTTCTGAATCTTTAGAATATTTTTTGGAAGCAAAAAAATATATTACCACAGCCCTAGAAAAAAAATATCCTGATTTTGATAATTATTATTCAAATATGAATGATTATTCCTTTTCGTATGAAGACATTCCTTATTTATATTGGTTGAGTGCTTCAATTGCTGGCTCTATTAAATCTAGTCATGGTGATCCACAATACTTATCAGACCTCCCAAAAATATACTGGTTAATTTCGTGTGCGTCTAAAATTGATGAAAAATGGAATAATGGAGCTTTATATTCTGCTTTAATGAATTATCATCTTTCTTCTCCAATTTATGATGCAGATTCACAAAAAAATGCATTAAAGTACTTCAAATTAGCAGAAAAAGAATCTAAAGGGATGGATATTTCTATTTATGTTAGTTTAGCTGAAAGTTATGCTGTTAAAATTCAAGATAAAACGATGTTTAATGATTTATTAAAAATTGCTTTAGAAGATCAAAAAAAATCAAGCAATCAATTTAAATCTTCAAATAAAGTTTATAGAGCTCGAGCAAATTGGCTTTTATCTAGGATAGATGAACTATTTTTTATGTAAATTATAAAATGAGATTTATAAAATATTTCGTATTCGCTTTGATAATCTCTTTTCTCAATGCAAAACCTATTGTTATTAAGTTAGCGACATTAGCACCTGAAGGTACTCCATATTATAATTTATTACTTGAGATGGGACAGAGATGGGAAAAGGAAACCAATGGAAAAATTCAGTTACGTATTTATCCAAATGGAGTTGTTGGTGGAGAAAAAGAAACTATCAGAAGAATGAGAATAGGACAAATTCAAGGTTCAGCAATGTCTTCAATTGGTTTAGCTGAATTAACAAAAAAAATAAATGCCTTTACATTACCGTTAGCTTTTTCTGATTACCAAGATGTTGAAAGTGCCAAGGAAGTTATGTTTGATGAAATCCATGATGGATTAATAGATAGTGGATTTAAATTGCTTTTTCTTGTAGATATTGGCTGGGTATACTGGTTCTCTAAAGATAATATAAAGTTTCCACAAGATCTTAAAGATTCGAAAATTTATACTACTGCTGGAGACTATATCACAGTTGAACTATTTAAAAAATTTGGTTTCAATGCTGTCCCTGTTTCAGAAAATGATATTCTAACAGGACTTCAAACTGGTATGATTAATAGCATGCAAACTGTTCCAATTCTAGCCCTGAGTTCTGGTTGGTCAGCTTTAATGCCAAATATGTTAGATCTTAAATGGGGAGCTTTTATCGGGGCTGTTATTATTGATAATAGAGTTTGGCAGAAGATTTCTGAAAGCGATCGATTAATTCTTGAAAAAATTGCTCTTGATATTGGAGAAAAATATCAATCAACAAGTAGAAATTTAGAGAGAAAAGCCATAGATGCAATGAAAGCAAACGGTATGAATATCATAACTCTTTCTCCTGAAGAGCACTTAGTTTGGGATCAATTTAAAGATGAGATAACTCCTGATGTTATTGAGACGTTTTTGTCTGAAGAGATTTATCAAAAAGTTATATACTCAATATCAAATGATTGATTTTTTCAAAAAGATAGAAAATAGTCTAATCTATTTTTTATTTATTTTGACTATCATTTTACCTTTCTTTGAGATTATATCTCGATATGTTAATATTTTTTCAATTCCAGCAAATCAAGTTATTGTCCAGCATGGAACTTTATGGATTGGATTTGTTGGTGCTGTAATAGCTGCAAGATCCAACCGACTCCTTTCCATTGTTAAGGATCCAATCTTCAATCGTTCCAATTCGTTTAAATTTTTTCAATACATAACTCATATTCTATCTGCTTCAATAGTTCTTATTTTAAGTACTTCATATTTTAAAATAATACAAATTGGGATTCAGTATCCTAGTTTTGTTTTCCCTTTTGTGACTGAATGGTTTGTTCAACTAGTTATTCCTTTTTCTTTAATCTCTATTTGGTTTTATTTAATCTATTTGAGCTCATCAAATTCTAAATATCGATTATCAGTTTTTATCCTTTCTATTATTATAACTTTACTTACTTTCTTTATTCCTTTTCCAACTTCAAACATCTATATTTTTTTAGTTCTTTTCATTCTTTTAATTTTGGCAGTTTGGAACGGATTACCGATTTTTATTACTTTAGGGGGTTTTTCAATAATATTTTATTTGTCTATTCCAACTGATTGGTCAACAAATTTCGAAATTTTATCTTCAATATCTGATGGAGCATATCGAATAGTATCCTCTCCAACAATTTCAGCAATTCCACTTTTTACTTTAGGAGGATATATTCTTTCAAAATCTAATGTATCTTCTAGGCTTTTTAATTTTTTTAAATCAGCATTCGGATGGTTTAGTGGTTCAACTATTTTAATTGTTGTTTTTATTAGTGCATTATTTACTTCATTGACTGGAGGATCAGGAGTGACTATCATTGCATTAGGAGGTGTTTTATATCCAATTTTAATCAACGAGGGTTATTCAAAAAAATTTACTTTAGGAGTATTAACTTCTTGTGGATCTTTAGGACTTTTATTTCCGCCAAGTTTACCTTCAATTATTTACTCAATTTCTGCAGGAGTAAATCCAATAAATTTTTTCAAAATAGCTTTTTTCCCAGCCATAATTCTTATCTTTTCAGTGATTTTTTATGGATTTTTTAAGAAACCTACAAAATCATCCATAGTTAATTTTAATTATAAAAATTTTCTTCAATGCTTAAAAATTGCTAAATGGGAATTGCTAATTCCCGTGATTATTATAGTCAGTATTTTTAGTGGTTTTTCTACTTTAGTTGAGTCTGCTTCATTATTAGTTGTTTATATAATTTTAATAGAGTTATTCATTTACAAAGATCTAACCATTCTTGACCTGAAAAAGGTAACTGTTGAAGCTTCAAAGCTTATAGGGGGAGTATTAATTATTTTAGGATTTGCCATGGGATTAACAGGCTATCTAGTTGATGCACAAATACCATTAAAAATTTTAAACTTTGCTAGAGATTTTATTGCCTCTCCATTAGTTTTTCTTCTTGCGCTCAATATTTTACTTTTATTAGCCGGTTCTTTAATGGACATTTTTTCAGCAATTCTTGTAATTGTTCCATTGATATTACCTTTATCGACTTATTATGGAATTGATCCAATACATTTAGGTATTATTTTTATATCAAATTTAGAATTAGGCTACATAACGCCTCCTGTAGGAATGAATTTATTCCTTTCTTCTTACAGGTTTGATAAGTCTTTATCTCAAGTATTACGTTCTTCATTTCCATTTTTTCTGATAAGATTGATTGGACTACTTTTTATAACTTATATTCCTTTGTTTTTTTATTGATTTAACTTTATTTTAACCATTATGAAAAACACAAAATCTATTTTATCAATTATTTTATTTACTCAACTAGTTTTCTCTCAAGGAAAGGCTGGTTCTATTTTTCTTTCAATTAACCCTGGCGCTAGAGCAAATGGTATGGGAGAAGCTAATATCGCAATTGCAGATGATTCGTATGCTACATATTATAATCCTGCAGGTTTAATTAATTTATCAACAAGTAATTTCTCTTTTATGCATACTAGTTATTTACCAAATCTTGCAGATGATATGTCATATGATTTTTTATCTTATGGATCTTCTTTTAGAGAAAATTCATCAATTGGTGGGCATTTTACTTATCTGAACCTTGGAGATCAAATAAGCACAGATAATGATGGCAATACTACTGGTTCATTTTCAAGTTACATGTATGCATTGGGCTTATCATATGCTCAGAAAATCAATGAGTCATCATCTTGGGGTGTGACAGGAAAATATTTCTATCAGGAATTAGCTGTTATTAATAGCCTGGATGCTTCTTCAAGTAATTTTGCTGTTGACTTAGGTTATCATATTAAAGGTTTTATGGAAAATCCTAATTTAAATTTTGGAGCAGTATTAAGTAATATTGGGCCTGGAGTTTCATTCGCAGATGGTGAAGAAGACCCTTTACCAACAAAACTTGGATTAGGCCTTGCAATGTTGACATTAAATGACAAAGGTTTAGTTGCATTTGATTTAAACTATGAACTTAATGATCAAATCATGGTAACTAACTTAGGCCTGGAATACTCTGTCAATGATAATTTTAGATTGAGGGGAGGATTTATAAGTGATCCTAGTGGAGGTTTAAACTACACAACCTTAGGTATGGGAGCAATCCTCGATGGATTTGGTTTTGATTTAAGTTACATCATTGGAGATGATTTAGATCCTCACTCTGATATGTTAAGATTTTCTCTTAACGGTTATTTCTAATAATTTGTTAATTCAAAATTTGATGAAATTTAGATACATCTTCGTTTTTTTTCTTTTTTCATGTTCAATTACAAACCAATTCAATGATGAAATTCCTTATAAAACAAGATTTGATGATGGCTTAAGTTTTTTTGAAGAAGAAAAATATAATCGTGCAATAGCACAGTTCAATATCATAGTTGAAAGAGCTACTCATACAGATTTGGGCGATGATGCTTTATTTTTTCTCGGTGAATCATATTATTTAAGTAAGCAGTATGACTTAGCTTTAATAGAATTTGAAAAACTCGTTACTAGGATGGGTTTTAGTCCATATTTAGAGAAATCTAGATGGAGAATTTGTGAATCATTAATGGCTTTATCTCCAAACTATTTTCATGATCAAGATTCCAGCTTGAAGGCTATAACAGAAATTCAGCAATTTTTAGATGATTTCCCAAATTCAGAATTCTCATTAGAAGCTGACAAGTTAATTAAAGAACTCAGATTAAGACTTGCCCAAAAAAATATGGAATCAGGATATCTTTATGTTAAACTGAAAGCCTATGACTCAGCCATCAAATCATTTGAAGTTGTCGTTAATGATTATTATGACACTAAATTTATAGAAGATGCTCACTCTGAAATCATAAAATCTTTGATTCTTTTAGATAAAATTGATGAATCCAATGAATATTTTAAAGAATTAATGGATAATCCAGCTATTTCGTCTGATGTAAAATCAAGAGTCAAAAAGTTATCTGGTAAATCTTGATATGAAAGTTTGTTTGTTTGGAGGAACTTTTGACCCCCCTCATATTGGACATCTTTTAATTGCACAAACGATTATAGAATCAGAAAAATTTGATCAATTTTTCTTCATTCCTGCAAATATAACCCCAAATAAAGTCAAAAAATTGAATACTGATTCCTTAATAAGAAATGAAATGCTTGAATTAGCTATCAAAGATAACCCTAATTTTAAAATTTCTGACTTTGAAATTCAAAAAGGAGATATTAGCTATACCGTAGATACAATAAAATTTTTTTCAAAAGAAATGTCTCTAGAAAAAAAGAACCTATATTTTTTGATGGGAAGTGATACGCTTCAAGATTTCCACAATTGGGAACAACCTAGAGAGATTATAAAATATTGCAATATCTTAGTCGCAACTAGACCAGGCTTTAGACCAAGTAATATTCCTCAATGGGTTTTAGATTCGGTTCATTTTGCAAATATTCCACAGTTCGAGATTTCTTCAACTGAAATTAGAAAAAGATGGAAAGAAAATAAGACAATCAGATATATGGTGACTCGAGAAGTCTGGGAATTTATTAATCAAAACGATTTATATTAGATGTTTCAAAGTATTTTCTTTTTAATGCTAGGATCAGCTGGACTTTATTATGGTTCTGAATGGTTAATTGATTCAGCAAAATCAATTGCAAAGAAGTTTAATGTTTCAGATTTGGTCATTGGTTTAACAATTGTATCTATCGGAACTTCTTTCCCTGAATTAGTGGTTGGAATTATTTCATCATTGAATGGTTATTCAGACTTTATAATTGGAAATGTGCTTGGATCTAATGTTGCTAATATAGGATTGGCTCTAGCTATACCAGCAATTTTTATTGTAATTACGATTAAATTTAGTGATTTGTTCCCATCTTTGATTTACAATTTGATCGCTTGTATTCTTTTGATTTCAATTATTGGAGACAATGTAATTTCAAGAAATGATTCTTACTCTTTAATTTCATTTTTTATTCTATATGTTATTTTCACTTTTTATAGAGGAAAAATTAAAGATTCGAATCAAGAAAAAACTGATATCATAGACAACTCTTCTATTTTTGTTCTTTTTGGTAAATTTTTGATTGGATGTTTAATCTTATTTTTTGGTTCTGAAATTTTTGTTAACCGTGGAGCTGCACCCTTAGTTTCTTTATTAGGGTTTTCTGAAAAAGCTGTTGGAATGACCATTGTTGCAATTGGAACATCTTTACCAGAGTTATTTGTTACCTTTCTTGCTCTAATAAGAAAAGAAGCTAATATTTCTATTGGAAATATTATTGGATCGAATGTTTTTAATATTTTATTTGTTCTGGGAGTAATTGCTTACATTAATCCAATTAATATTAGTAATGTTAGCTTTGAGATTTATTTTGGCTTAGCGCTATTAATGCTTTTAGGAATTGCAACCTTCTTTCAAGGTAAAGTAAATAGAAACCTAGGTTTAGTTCTTTTATCTCTATATCTAATTTTTGTCTTTTTACAATTTTCATGATTAGTTTTAATAAAACAACATTCCATTATTCCAAAGATTCTGGAATTTATGAAATAGATCTTAAAATTAATTCAAATGAGTTTTGTTTCCTTCTCGGACCAACGGGTTCAGGTAAATCTACTTTAATGAAATTACTTTACTTTGATTTATTCCCAACTAATGGAGAAGTAGAAATATTTGGTCACTCATCGAAAAAGATTAATCAAAAAAATGTTTATAAAGTCCGTAGAGACTTGGGAATAATTTTTCAAGATTATAAGTTAATCAAACAGAGATCAGTTTTTGACAATATTGCTCTGCCTTTAAGAATTAGAGGTGAAAGTAGGGGAGTGATAAAAGATCTTGTTGATGAGGCAATTGAATTAACTGAACTGAAAGGATTAGAAAATAAATTTCCTTTACAATTATCAGGAGGAGAACAACAAAGGGTTTGTATTGCAAGGGCAATTGTAAAAAGTCCAAAATTAATTCTTGCAGATGAGCCAACAGGAAATTTAGATCCTGCTTCAGGGTATAGAATTTTAAAGATTCTTGAACAAATTCATGCTGAAGGAACAGCAGTTATTATGGCGACGCATAACTATAAATTAATATCCGAGAAAGACTATCGAATTATTGAGCTTAAAAAAGGAAGGATAGTCAGTTCATGATTGATAAGTTAGCATTTTTATTTTCTGAAGGTTTAAAGACCCTTATGAGGAATAGGCTAGCAAACATTCTTTGCCTAATTACAATTTTTATCAATTTTTCAGTCTTAGGTACTTTTTTTATAATAGGATTCAATACTGATAGTTATATCAATATTTTTAGAACGAAATATACCTTCGAAGTTTTTTTTGTTCAGGATATTGATCAAAAATCAATTGATATAGTCACTAATACTTTAGAGCAATCATCAATGGTTCAAAAAATAGAGCTAGTTGATAAAGATGATGCGGCAGAGATTTTTAATGAAGAGTTCGGAGAAAATATCGAAAGTTTATTAGGTTATAACCCTTTACCTATTTCTTTGAGAGTAGATCTTAGTAGAACTAATTTTGATTTAGATCAAGTTGAAACTTTAGTTAATAATCTTCAGAAAGAAATATCTGTTGATGAGATTAACTACAGGGGAAGTTATATAAAAGACATTGAGGATAGAATTAATTTGGTGTTATTTGGCTTTTTATTGTTAGTTATAGGAATATTATTTATATCTATACAGATGATATCAAACACAATAAGTTTATCAATTAATACAAGAAGTAAATTTATAGATATTTTAAAGTATAATGGTGCAACTCCATTGTTTATCAAGACTCCATTTTATATTGAATCCTTCGTATTGTCTGTTTTAGGTTCATTTCTTGCATTTATCGTTGTTAGCTTAGTTTTTGATTTCATCAATTCTTACTTAATGTTAAGTATTAGAATTGATAATAATTTGTGGATTTGGATGATATCTTTTTCTATAATTGTTGGGTTTTATGCATCATCAAAATCTTTAAATAAATTTTTAAATTAAAAAATGGCAAAAAATAGTATAAAAGATAAAAAAGTTTCTAAAAAAAATTCAAATTCTGAAAAGATTAATCTAGATAATCAAATCAAAGACCTTGAAGACAAATATCTTCGCTTAAAAGCTGAATTTGACAACTTTAGGAAAAGAAAAGAACAAGAAGTAAGCTCTCTTCTTAAATACGAGGGAAAAAATCTCATCAAAGAATTTGTCTCAATTTTTGATAATTTAAGTAGGGGAATTAATTCTTATAATGATGAAAGTATTAAAAGCGCTCTAATTTTAATTAGAGATGAATTTTTAAGAAAACTTGAATTAAATGAAGTAACCTCCTTTGGTCAGATTGGTGACCAGTTTGATCCTAATCTTCATGAAGCTTTAACAGTTACAAATGAAAAATCTAAATCAGATGATGAAATTGTTGAAATCTTTGAATGTGGATTCAAGTACAAAGATTTAATAATTAGACATGCTAAAGTTGTTGTAAACAAGAAATGAAAGATTTTTATGATATTTTAGGTGTTTCAAAAGGTTCTTCCGAAGCTGAAATAAAAAAAGCTTATCGCAAAATTGCAATGAAATACCACCCTGACCGTAACCCCGATAATAAAGAGGCGGAATCAAAGTTTAAAGAAGCAGCTGAAGCCTATTCAGTTTTAAGTGATAAATCTAAGAGACAACAATATGATCAATTTGGTCATTCAGCTTTTAATGGAATGGGAGGACAGTCTGGCTTTAACTCAATGAATATGGAAGATATCTTTAGTCAGTTTGGAGATATATTTGGAGGCTCCAATCCTTTTGAGTCTTTTTTTGGAGGTGGTAGATCTCGAACCCAAACTAGAAGAGGTGGAGATATTAAAGTTCAAATTGAAGTTTCTTTTGAAGAGATAGCTGATGGTGGAGAAAAAAAAATAAAACTTAGAAGATTAAAAGTGTCTCCTCAAGCTTCGTTTGTTTCATGTGCAATGTGCGGAGGTAGTGGCCAAGTTACTCGCGTTACGAATTCTTTTCTTGGTCAAATGAGATCAACTTCAGTATGTCCTCAATGTAGCGGATATGGAAAACAAATCAAAAATAGTCCTGCAGGTGCTGATAAGAATGGTATGATAAAAGTTGAAGAAACTATAAAAATTAAAATACCTATTGGAGTGGAAAATGGAAACTATATGACTTTAGATGGTCAGGGCCATGAAGATATTAATGGAAATGCAGGAGATTTATATGTTTTCTTTGAAGAAAAAAATCATGCCTTTTTTTCTAGATATGGAAATGATTTATTAATTAAAGTCATCATTGGATATTCTCAAGCAATCTTCGGTGACAAGATAACTGTTCCAACTATCAGTGGACAAGCATCTCTATCTATTCCAGCTGGAATACAACCTGGTCAAATTTTAAGACTTAGAGGGAAAGGATTTCCTAAGATTGGTTCTTCACAAAAAGGAGACCAATTAATTAAAGTTCAAATTGATATCCCAAAAAATTTATCTAAAGATGAAAAAACGCTTCTTCAAAACTATTATAAGATAGAGCAAAAAAAAGAAATTAAATTTGAAAAATTTGAGGATTAAATTAGTTGCTATCTTAATGTTTTATTGTAAATTTGGTCTGTTAAGTTTTAAAAATGAGTAAAAATAATCAGAAAACATTTAACGATTACATCGAAGTAATCATTTTCGTTATTTTATTATTAACTCTTCTTGTTATTTATATCCCAAATAAAATTTGGAAAGAAGAAGATTATTACGCCAATGAAAGTAGATATAGAATGCAAACTATCTACAATATTGAAAATTTTTACAATATTCTTGTTGGTAATTATGAAGAAGATGGATCTAAGGCTATAAGTTTAGTGAATGCAGTTCGAGATTCATTAACATCTGACTCATTATTTTTGGGAGATCAATCCATTTCAGTTAATGGAGAAGAATTTTTAGTCAATGTCCCAAGGGGATTTGATGTTGAATATGATACTACTTTTGGATTAAGAAGAGTGTTAAAAGAAACAATTATTGATACTACGGTAACTGTGTTGATGAAGTCAGAAGAATCTGGCCTGAATGACACTGTTTATGTTCAAAAGAAAAATTTATATGATGTTCAAAGAGACCCTTTATTTGTAAGTATTGTTGACGAAAATACTTTTGAAAGAGTTGAGACAATTTCTTATTTTGATCGAAGATTTAGAAAAGAAACTAGTCCACTTAATTTTGAATTCTTGCCAGATGCAACCCAGTTATATTGTCCTTTAACTGGTGATCCTTATTTAATTCAAATTAGCGAAGATGGAAATTCTGTTAGAATTTCTAGCCCGATAAGATCTTACAAAGACAGAAGATATGGATTCTTTTCTCTCAAGTCTGGCAGTCATGGTTATATAATTGATGGCTCTAGAAGTTGGGATAATTAGTTGATTGCTATACTTTTTTCTAGATAATTCTTCATTACATCTTTTTACAAGAAATTCTTCTAAATCTATATCACCAATAGCCAAACTAAAACTTTCAAAAAAACTTTTACTTAGCATTAATGATTCCAAAGTAATTAATGAAGTAATCTCTGATGCATTTAAGCGTGCTTGTGATAAAATTGATTTAAAAGAGAATAATAAAGCAGTTATTATTTTATCAGATGATATTCTTTTTCATTCAGTTCATCGGGTGAATGCTAGTAGTCCAAATCAGATCTCTGTTAAAATTGAAGAAGAGCTAGGACTAAAATGGGGTAAGCTGTATCATAATTTATTTACAGTTTATGAAACAGCTAAAAATTCTCAATCAATCCTTCATTCTGTTTCAATAAATCATTTTCTTAGAGAAAAAATTAAGTTAAATCTTAATAATAATGGATTAAGCCTTAAACATCTCATTCCAATTTCTTCTATCATAATCAATGAAATTAATACTAACCAATTTGCATATATTCATCGGAACCAAAATGAGATAGATGTTATTTTTAACAATCGTTCGGGGTTTAATTATAATAGATTAAAAAAAGAAAAAACTGGTTTTTTAAAATTGAGAAATGTTGGATTGACATTAGTAGATATTGAAAATAATGACTTAGTCAAATCTTCAACAAAATTTATTGAATTTAATTACACTAAGATTGTTGAGATCCTTAATAGCAAAGAATTAGATAGATTTCCATTCTTAGATCTTTCTAATCCAAAGGGCTTACAGTTTTTAAAGGGTGAAATGTATAAAAAAACAGTTCAATATATTCCATCAAATAATAAAGGTTTTTATTTGACATTTTTAAAGAATTTTATTGCATTGTCGGTAACCATTTTGTTTTTATTGCAACTTTTAAAAACAATCAATAATCGTGGATTTGATCTTGATGAATTTAGTTCTGATGAGATAATTTCTTTTGAACAAATTGAAGCAACAGATACATCAGAAAATTTTGCGTTGCTTGCATCTCAGAACATTATTAATAATTTTTTGACTTTAAATGCAGTCGAAAAGATTGATTCAATTCAAATTATGAATTCTGAGGTGCTGGTAAACAATCTTTCTCAAGAGTTTTTGACTTTTAATACAACTAGTAAAAGTGATGTTAACAATATTGATTTGACTCTATTACTGCAAAGTGCTATTGAAATTGATTCGTCTGTCAATTTTAAGGTTATGGAAAGTACATTTTTATCTAACCCTTCAAGAAATATCATTTTTAGATTTTCTTCTCTAGATGATGGTAATATTTTTCTAGAAAATATTAAATTTTTTACAAACATATTTTTGAAAAAAATATCTTTCAATAAGGATGATTTACTTCATATTTATTTAGTATATATTGTTGAATGAAAATTTTAAGTGGATCGTTAAAAAATAGAGTAATTCATATTTCAAAAAAACAAATATTTAGACCTACAAAATCTATTGTTCGAAAAAGTCTATTTGATTCTCTGGGTTTGATAGAAAAAAGGTCATTTCTTGATTTATTTTCTGGTTCTGGAATAAATAGTTTTGAGGCTATCAGCAGAGGATCAAAAAATGTTTCTCTTGTAGAAATCGATCGAACTGCAATTAAAAATATCAAAAAAAATATTTTTCATCTTGAATTGGAAAATATTCTAGTCTATCAAAGAGATGTTTTTAGATTTTTAAACCAATGTGATAATTATGATATTATTTTTGCTGATCCTCCATATGGACTATATGATTTAGAGAAACTTATAGCGCTATCTTTAAAAAAATTAAATCCTGAAGGGGTATTTATATTGGAATGTTCTGAAAATGAATCGCTTGAAGGATATTATAAAATTGCTAAATTCGGGGGCAGTAAATTACTATATTGGAATAAATGAAAAAAATTGTATATCCAGGAACTTTTGATCCTATTCATTATGGTCATATTGATATTACTAAACGTGCATCAAGGCTTTTCGATGAGGTGTTAATCTGTGTTTCTGATAATCTTCACAAAAACCCACTTTTTTCTCATAAAGAAAGGGCTGAGATGATTCAAGAATGTTTTATTGACATTCCAAATGTAAAGGTTTTTTCGAATCCAAAAAATCTTGTTGTGAGATTTGCACAGGAGCAAGGCGCTATTGCAATTATTAGAGGTTTGAGACATGTATCAGACTTTGAACTTGAATTTCAGATGGCAAATGTGAATCACGAAATAAATAATGATATCTCAACAATTCTGATGGTATCTAAAGAAAAATTTCTTCATTTAAATTCTACAATTATAAGAGAATTAGCTCAGTATAGTACTGATTTAGAAAAATATGTACCTTCTCATGTTGCTGAGAGGCTTATGAAAAAAATAGGAAAAGAAAATGGCTGATAAAATTACTATCCAAAATGGAAAATTAAACGTTTCTAATAATCCAATCATACCCTTTATTGAAGGAGATGGAATTGGTCCAGATATATGGAAAGCATCTCAAAGAGTAATCGATGCAGCTGTTAGTAAAGCTTACAATGGCGAGAAATCAATTGAATGGCTCGAAATTTATTGCGGTGAAAAGGCATTTAACTTAAAAGGAGAATGGCTACCTGAAGAATCATTAGATATTTTAAGAAGTCATTTAGTTGGTATTAAAGGACCATTAACTACTCCAATCGGCGGCGGTATTCGTTCTTTAAATGTAGCCCTAAGAAAAGAATTGGACTTATATGCATGTGTCAGGCCAGTAAGGTGGTTTAAAGGGGCTCCTGCTGCGATTTTAGACCCAAACAGGGTTGATTTCGTATTATTTAGAGAAAATACTGAAGATGTATATGCTGGAATTGAATTCGAAAATGGTTCAGAAGGAGCTAAAGCCGTCATAGATTTAATGGGCGAGCTAGGACAAAAACAAAAAATTCGTTTTCCTGAGACCAGTTCAATAGGCATTAAGCCTATTTCTAAAGAAGGTTCAATTCGTTTGTTTGATGCTGCGATTCAATATGCAATTGACCAGAAGCGTAAATCTGTTACTATTGTTCATAAGGGAAATATTATGAAGTTTACAGAAGGATATTTTAAGAAATGGACATACGAACATGCAGAAAATAACTACTCTGATAAGGTATTTACTTGGGCCCAATATGATAGAATTGCCGAGAAAGATGGCGACGAGGCAGCTCGAAGTGCACAAAGAGATGCTATAGCCAGTGGAAAGATTATTATTAAAGATGTAATAGCTGATGCCTTTTTACAACAAATTCTTCTTCGTCCAGATGAATACGATGTCATTGCTACAATGAATTTGAACGGAGACTATATTTCTGATTCTGCTGCAGCAGCAGTTGGAGGAATTGGAATTGCTCCTGGGGCGAATATCAACTATAAGTCTGGTCATGCTATTTTCGAAGCTACTCATGGAACTGCTCCAAAATATGCAAATTTAGATAAGGTCAACCCCTCATCTGTAATTCTTTCTGGTGCAATGATGTTAAGATATCTTGGTTGGAATCAAGCTGCAGATCTAATTGAAAATGGTTTAGAAAAAGCAATTACCAATAAAAGAGTTACTTATGATTTTCATCGTCTTATGGAGGGTGCAACTCTTCTCAAATGTTCTGAATTTGGCGATGAAATCATCAACAACTTCTAAATTTAGATACCATGTTTATTGATTATGCAAAAATTACCCTTCAAGCTGGTAATGGAGGGAAGGGCGCGATTACTTTTCATCGTGAAAAATATATTGATAAAGGTGGACCTGATGGAGGAGACGGCGGTAAGGGAGGAGATATCATCCTTAAAACCAATTCCAACCTTCATACGTTGCAAGACATTCGCTACAAAAAAGTGTATAAGGCCCAAAATGGGCTTAATGGTGGATCCAATAAACGAACGGGTAAATCTGGACAAAATTTAATCATTGAAGTTCCTTGTGGTACGCTTATTAAGGATTTAGAATCAAAAATTGTTCTTGCAGATTTAGTTACAGAAAATCAAGAAGTTGTCCTCTGTAAAGGTGGAATAGGGGGAAAAGGGAATTTTCATTTTAAGTCATCAACCCACCAAACTCCAAGATTTGCTCAAGAGGGTATTTTAGGAGAAAAATTATTGGTAGAATTAGAATTAAAGATTTTAGCAGATGTAGGGTTAGTTGGATTTCCAAATGCAGGAAAAAGTACTTTATTGTCTGTGATGACTACCGCCAAACCTAAAATTGCAGATTACCCATTTACGACTTTAGAACCTCATCTTGGAATTGTTAAATACAATGATTATCAATCTTTTGTTATTGCTGATATTCCTGGATTGATTGAAGGAGCAAGTCAAGGTAAGGGATTAGGTCATCAATTTTTAAGACATATAGAAAGGAATAAAATTCTACTATTTTTAATTGATTGCAATGATAAATCACCAGAAAAAACTTACAACCAACTTTTAAAAGAATTGAGAAGTTTTAATAAAGAACTCACTGAAAAACCGCGTCTGATTCTTAAAACAAAAATGGATAGTTTTTCTCAGGAAATTGATTCTAAATCTTGGAATAAAATTGAAGAAGATATTTGGCCTATTTCATCTGTAAGTGGAGAGGGTTTAAATATTTTGAAAGATAAAATTATATCTTTTTTATCGAGTTCCTAAAAAACTGAATGTAAATTTTCACTTTCTTGGAGAGGTGGCTGAGCGGCTGAAAGCGGCACCCTGCTAAGGTGTTATACTCGTAAGGGTATCGAGGGTTCGAATCCCTCCCTCTCCGCACAATTTTAAGTGTTTGAAATTGTAATAATAGAATTACTGATTGAAGCAGTATATTTTTTCAAAGGACTACTTGCAGGACCTGATATTACATTCCCATTAAAATCAAATATTGAATTATGACTAGGACACAATAAGTTATTCGCGCTAACATTGACGGTATTGCTTTGATGCGTGCATCTTCTTGACAATGCAGTAATTGTTGATGGTCCTGAACGAATCACAATCAAGCCTCGATTATCAAAAGTGTTTGATGCAGAAAGAGCAATAGCAGTTCCTGTATTTTGAAGAGAAGTGTAAATTCTTGAGATATCTATAGTAATAACTCCAGTAG
>JAFMFP010000043.1 GCA_017856055.1 Fidelibacterota bacterium
CAATGATAGTAAAATCATCTTGAAGTAGTTTAACAATAGTAGAAAAATTGGATGTCCTTCCCTCCCAGCCATGAATCATTCCAATGAGTTGTTGACCCTTCCCCCATTGATACACTTGAATAGAACCCTTCATAAATGGAATGGAAGTTTGTTGAGCAGTTTTCAAAAAAAATAACTCTTTTTCAGAAAACGATCGTTGTTTTGGAGCACTAATTTTTTGCATAGCAATCGAAATAAACAAAGAAGGAAATAGATACGATAGAATTGGGAATAGTTTCTTCAACTTACCCAATCGGTAACATCATTGATATAAATAAGACGATAAAAATAATAATCCATGCTGCAATTAGAAAAATAATCATTCGTTTCATAGGTAAAAAGTTTACACTTAATAAGCTCTTTTATCTAATAAATTTTTTTTTTAATTTTTTAAAAAAAATTAACTATATTGACAAAAATTAACTAAAACGAGGAAATAAACATGTTTATTAATTTCTTATTTGGAATGGATCCTAGTACCTTAACTGGATTTACATTCTTCGTTGTAAATATGGCTTTACTTGCTTCAGCTCTTTTCTTTTGGATTGAGAGAGACAATGTAAATCCTAAATGGAAAACCTCTTTAACTGTATCTGGACTTGTGACATTTATTGCTGCAGTTCATTACTTTTATATGAGAGGAACTGATGGCGTAGAAACCGTTGCTATTCGTTATATCGATTGGTTAATTACTGTGCCATTATTGATGGTAGAACTTTACATTGTTCTTCTAGCGGTAACTAATGTATCATCTTCTGTTTTCAAAAAATTATTAGCATTTACTACATTGATGCTTGTTTTTGGTTACTTAGGTGAAACAGAAGCTATGGGCTTTTCTCATATGACTGGATTCATTGCTAGCTGTGTATTCTGGCTATTAGCATTGAGAGAAATCTGGTCAGGTGAAGCGAATGAAGCTAACGCTGGTTCAAAGAATGCTGCAGGTCAATATGCTTACACTACTTTAAGAAAAATTATCACTTTTGGATGGATCATCTATCCTTTAGGATATGCTTTAGGTTATTTCGGTGGTGGAGTTAACATGGACACTGTCAATCAAGTTTACAATTTAGCTGACTTTATCAACAAAATTTTACCAGGTGTCGTCGTTTGGGCAGCTGCTAGAATGGATACCAAATAAGCTAAATACCTTATTTCATAAAAAAGGCCTTCCATTGAAGGCCTTTTTTTTACCCTTTTTTGGAACAATCACCTTAAATTAATGTATAAACTAAAGAAATCACTTTATCAATCAAGGAGCTAATTATGAAAAAGTCTGATCGAATAGTCCGCTCTGAAAGAGCACGCTCAAGAAGAAGAACCTTAAAATCTATTAAAATAGACCTCTTTGAACGATATTGTGAAAATATGCGCTCACTTCGAAAAAAATATCAAAAAATCAAAGCTAGACATTTAACGGATAATCTCTAGTTAGATCTGCATATCAAATAGTACCTGGCTGATTTTCCAACCATTAGAAGTTTTGGTTAAGAATAAAACATTTGAACCTTGATGACTGTAGTTCCCTTCAATATGAAAGTCATAGTCCATCCAGGCTGTTGCAATATTGTCATTGGATTCTATTTTTAAATTCCAAATTCGTTCTTCCACTTCAATGGTTCTTGCACGTATATCATCAATAAATCGATTCATTGAGATGTTTTTAGAATTGGAAATACCTTCTCTAATCAATACTCGTGTAATCATTGCATCTTCTAGGACCAAAGATTGAGCAAGATCTGCATCATTGGTATTGATAGCTTGCATAAATTGATTGACAACCGTTTCAATCGATTGAGATTGATGCTCAGATTGAGCAGATAATATCCCTAAGAACAGAAAAGTTGTTAAAAGTTTCATCAATCAAAGATTACGAGAATGAAGCTCCAGCTGTTTTGGAACAATAAACCAGGCAATTATGTAGATTAAAATTCCTGTTCCTCCGCATAATAGAGCAAATAAAAAAATTAAACGAATAATGACTGGATCGATATCGAAATAGTCTCCTAATCCAGAACAAATTCCTGCAATTTTTTTCTCTTGAGTATTACGATAAAGTCTTTTCATTAATTAAATATAATTATTTCAACAGATACTTACGCCATTTTTTGTGATACCAGAACGTTCTGCCTTGAGAATCAATAGTTTTTATGCTTTTCCCATAAAATTTCATCCATTGATGGAAGTCATTATTATTGGATGATTTATTCTCATTCATCCAAGAATACAGCTCTCCTCCCCCTAAACGATAGCTATCATGCACTTGCTTAATTAAATGATCTAAAAAAGGTTCATTTAATAATTGTTTCATAGGTTGAAAAGGATTCTTATTCCACTTTCCAAGAATCTCTGCTCTCAAATAATTGCCAATCCCATTAAACCATCGTTGATTCATTAAGACGATATGAGCTGGTTTGGTAAAGTCACGATGATTCTTATTTTCAAGAATATTGGATTTAAACAACTGTTCTTCATTAAAAATATCCGGCCCTCTTAAAGGATTCCAATCGGTAGAAATACTTTTACCAAACCGACGCACATCACTCCAAACAAACCAAGTATCATCACTCATATAAAATCGAATATGTCCATGTTTCCAATGTTTATTTTTATACCCTCTTTTTTGAAAATTCTTAAAACAACCTGTCATCCCCAATGAAATCACTACCGGCTCTTGATTAAAGAATAGTTTGAGTTCTTTTCCTCTGCTGACTGCAGAAATTGTAGACCCAATGATATCCAATTCTTCAACCAGTTTTAGTTTATTGGTTTTTAAAAACTGCACATCCTGAATCGAACGATTTTGATTAGCGTGATTGATAAATTCAGCGGTTAATTTGACTTCAGAAATCTCTGGCATTTCATGATAAATTAGCTCATATTGCTAAAAAATAACAGAATGGAGATTTCAATGAAAAAAATCTTAACAATATTTGTTTTAATGAGCGCTTTTACTTTTGCGCAAGATAATCCATGGGGCGTCTATGCTGGATATACCTCAGGAAGTTTTACTGATGCTGATGGTAGAACATCTGGTTTAAACTTAGGTATTTCTTATGATATGAGTGATACTATCTCAATGGGAGCTGGAATGACTCATCGTGGAGGAAAGTTCAATTTCACTGATGAAGAATTAGGAGACGAATCTATTAGTTTAGATCTGAAAGGAAAGGGAATTGAATTTTGGATGTCTTATAACTTAATGAGCAATGACAGCTTCTCCTTATCTGTCGGTCCTATTTATACTCATATCTATGAATTACAAGCGAAGTTGTTTGGAGTGACTATCATAAATGAATCTGAATCCGATAATGACTATGGTTTTTTTATCAATGGTAGTGTTCCAATCAATGATAAAATGGCTATCAATTTAGGCTATTACCAAGGATTAAGAGAACTTGACGATGAATTCAAATTCAATAATTTTTGGGTAGAATTAGGCTATAGTTTTTAATTCTTGTGATTCAATCAATAAAAAAAGGGCTCTATAGCCCTTTTTTTATTTGTATTGTAAATTTCATGTATGAATGGTTCAAAAATAATTAGCCTTCTAGCCGTTGCTGGTTTAATAGGATTTAGCCTTTTTTATCACAATAATAGAATCAAACAGATTGAAGAATTTATTGTGATTAAAAACCCTAATCCTCAATTCACCAAGGAAACAATTACCAGAGCGGATGTTGAAAACGGTGCCGTCACAATTTTCACTGCGACTTGGTGTGGTTATTGCAAGGGTGCTAAACAACTCTTGAATCAAGAGAATATTGCTTTTACAGAGATTGATGTCGAGCAATCAAAGATATCTCGCTCCAAGATGAAAGAAATCGGAATGGAGGATTTTTACGTTCCTCAAATCTTTGTGGATGGTGTTGCTATTGGAGGATTTTCCGATTTAAAGAAAATATTTAATAGTGATATGCCTGTTCCAAAGGTCGATTTATAAGATTATCGATTTTATTGGGGTTTTGTTGCGCTATAAATATTGACAATACCTAACGATAAAATTTTAATACTTACATTTTCAAATCCAGCTTCCTCTAATATCAATTGAAACTTTCTTCCGTGAGGAAATTGCTCAGCAGATGAAGAAAGATAATTATAAGCTTTTTGATTGTTAGCAAATATCTTTCCAATAAGAGGAATAAACAGTTTAGTGTAGATAAAATATCCTAATCTGAATAAGAAGAATGAAGGTACTGCTGTTTCTAAAATCACTAATTTTTTTCCTGGTTTTAGGACACGTTTAATTTCTAGAAGCCCTTGATGAAGATTTTCAAAATTACGCACACCAAAACCAACCGTAGCTACATCAAATAAATTATCCTCAAAACTCATCTCCTCAGCATCTTCCATTTGAAATTGTATATTTTCAAATTTTACACTTTTTTGTCTTGCAATATCTAACATTTGAGAAGCATTATCAATCCCAACCACTTGAAGGTTTTCCTGAGCAAAACATAGTGCTATATCTCCTGTTCCAGTTGCAATATCGATGATGTTTTTAGGATCATCCTTTATGGCAATCTTAAAAACAATTTGTCTCCACTTTTTATCCATATTGAAAGTCATCATTTGATTTATCAGATCATACTTCAAGGAAATACTATTAAACATTTCTTTTATTTGATTTTTCTTAGAAAGCAACTCTACCCCGCCTTATTTTTTTCAGAAATATCTGAACCAAATTTACTTTTTGAGTTTTTTAGATGTTTTTTAATCAACTTAATATGGTATATATCTTTTAATCTTAACAATTTTTTTTTATATGATAAT
>JAFMFP010000044.1 GCA_017856055.1 Fidelibacterota bacterium
AAACGTTATTGGCTTGAAACTCCATAAACACTGCTGGAGGAATAAATCCATCTACGGCTACAGCTGCCCATCCAATATCTTTTAAAATACGATTCATTCCCTCCATTTGAGGAATTTCATCAATGGTTATACCTGATTTGGCTAACCCTGGTACAAAGCTTTCATGAGCCACCTGTTGCAGATAATCGATGTTGGCTCTCATGACATAGCGCCAAATAGCCTGATCTTGAGCGGTATATTCAGCATAGGGTTGCTTGACGATATATTTTTGTAGATGCTTTGGAAGCTTACGGGTAATGGAATTGAGCTCTATGGTAAATTCAGACATCACTCATCAGTTAATAGAATTAATGTAATGATTAATAACGAAAAAGGATACATAGCTCCAGATGAGAAAAATGCATTTCCTGCTACCGCTACTTTCATATAGGTTGCACCCAACATAACAATAGAAATCATTAGTGAGCCTAAAATATTGAAACGCTCATTACTAATTCCAAGAAGAAGAAAAATAGGCCCAATTAATTCAAATAAGACCACCATATAGCGGAGCCATTCTGGAAGCTTGGCCACCAGTCCTCCCACTTCACTGACAGGAAGTTTATTATATCCTGCTTTGAAAATAATGGCTGCAACGATTAGTCGTGCCAATAAGAATACCATGGATCGGTAGCGATTAAAATTGCATTGATCTAAAAGGTTAAACATGCTTTCCTACCTCCCATCCTGCTTGATTTAAATATTGTTCAGCCGATTGTTTTGCTTCTTCTTCTAAGGTAGTACCCATGACATCATTCCATCGATTTAAAAAACCAAATAAAGCTATCACACTAACCATTTCTAAAATATCTTCTTCAGACCAATTGGCCTTGAGTTCTCTCTCAAAAAATTGTGTATTCGTGGGTGAAGTACTAGCCGCAATCACAAAGCGAAGAGCAATTTTTTCTTTCATGGAAAATAATTTACTGTTTTCAAAATCCCAAGCTTGTTGTAAGCGCTTGTCGGAGCCTCCATAGCGTTGCGCAGCTCGGATGGTGTGTGCTTGACAATAACGACATCCAGCAGTGTTACTACTGATATAGGCAATAATACGCTTGAATTCAGAGGAAATAGACCCTGCATTATCCATCACTGCTTTATTGAGATTAATAAATGCATCAGCCATTAAAGGCTTTTTGTTCATGGTTAAGACAGAATTAGGACAAAATCCTAAGGTTTCATTAAAGAAAGTGACAAGTTGTTTGGTTGATTCATCCTGAATCTCACTTATGGGATGAACTAACGGCATTATTACTCTTCGTTGGAATTAGAACTTTCTAAACGTTCAATAACAGGTTTTACATCCAAATTAACTTGATCTAAATCGGTCAAATCTTCCGGTATATCTTGAAGTTTTTGAATATCTCTCACTGAAGGCTTTAGACGAGCATTATAAGAGGATACCGAAGTGTTATAGGCTTTTCCTAGCGAGGTAATACGATCTCCAACCGTATTGTATAATTCTTCGTATTTTTTTAACCGATCGGATAAATCTTTGGCAGTGTTTATAATACTATTCGCATTTTTGGTTAAAGACATCTGTCTCCAGGTTTCACTGACTAAGTTCAATAAAGGCATTAAGGAAATAGGTGAAACCACAAAGACTTTGTTTTCAGCGCCATCATTGAACAAATTTCCATCGTGTAATAAAGCGGATTGAAAACCCGGTTCAAAAGGAATTAACATCACTACAAAATCAATGGGGTCATTATATTGCTCTTGATATTTCTTAGATGATAAGGTACGCATATGTTGACGACATTTTTTAGCATGCTCTACTTGTAAGGCTTTGCGTTTTTCAGCATCCTGCTCTTCTAAAGAAGCACGAAAATCTTTCATTGGACATTTAGAGTCTACAGGAATAATTCCTCCGTTTGGAAGTTTGATGATCATATCCGGAATAGAATCTCCCGTTTCGGTTCCCTTCTGCTCTTCAAAATCAACATGATTGATCATCCCTGATTTTTCAACAATGTTTCGTAATTGAATTTCACCCCACTTTCCTTGCACGCTGGTTGAAGAACTCAAAGCTGCACTTAAGGTATTGGTTTCTTTTAATAAATCGGCTAAACGGGTATCTAATTGACCAATTTCTTGTTTTCGTTCTTTTTGTAAATATTCTATACGGTCATCTAATTCTTTGACTGTTTTGGAAATGGGTTCAATGGTCGTTGAAATATCTTGTTTATAAATCTCCCAATCTTTTTGCTGAAGTTTTAAGGTTTCTTCTAAGGCTTTTTTGGCTGCTTCCTCAGCAGCTTTAGAAGCAATATTGGTAAGATTTTCCTCTTTTAATTGCTCTTTTTCAGGATCACTGGAACGCACATTCTTTAATTCATTCAGTAATTGATACAAAATGACACTCATTCCTAGTACAAATAAAGAGATAAATAAAATGATAAATGTATTGAGCATGGTCAAAGCTAAGGATAAAAACAAAGGAAGAAAATTAAAATAATAGGGATTGAACTACTTTTCGAAGACCGCATTATGGGTTTGAGTACAACGGATAAAGGTAGTTCGTTTACTTAATTGTTTCAAATTTAATGCGCCCACATAGGTACAAGAGCTTCTAAGACCACCTAAAATATCTTGGACAGTATCTTTGATAGAGCCTTTATAAGGAACTAGTACCGACTTCCCTTCTGCAGCTCGATAATTTTTTAAACCGCCATAATGTTTGACATTAGCACTTTGACTACTATTCCCATAAAACTCAATAAATTTCTTCTCCTTTACGACTTGCTGATTGTTTTCCAAGCGAGAGGTTAAATAACTTTTAGTGATCATGTCACCACCACCTTCGTCATGACCTGAAAACATCCCTCCTAACATGACAAAATCTGCAGCAGCTGCAAATCCTTTGGCTATATCTGCTGGGGTAGTACACCCTCCATCGGCAATAATATGGCCATCTAAACCATGAGCTGCATCTGCACATTCAATCACTGCAGATAGTTGAGGATACCCCACTCCCGTTTTAATACGAGTAGTACAGACGCTACCCGAGCCAATTCCCACACGAACAATATCTGCACCTGCTAAAATTAACTCCTCTGTCATTTCTCCAGTTACAACACTTCCCGCAATGATAACGATTGAAGGGAAGTTTTTACGCAATTTTTCAATATATTGAACAAAGAGTTCTAGATAACCATTAGCAATATCAACATTGATAAATTTAATATTCGATCCACAGGCTTTATATAAGGCCTCAAAATTTTGATAATCCTCATCTCTTATTCCGAAACTTACGGCAACATGTTCTTTTCGTAATTCATTTTCTTGGGAAAAATACTCCTTCAATTCGTCAACAGAATAGGTTTTTATTAAACAAGTGAATAAACCTAGCTTGGATAGAGTATCTGCCATTTCAAAAGTCCCAACACCATCCATATTGGAAGCCATAATGGGAATTCCTTGATAATGAATGGGTTTTCCTGATGGAGTTACAGGACTTTCATAAGCGCTTTGATAATTACGGAAATTATAGGTACGATTTAAGTCGACTTGTTTTCGAGAAACTAATGTGCTTCTCTTGGGTCGAATCAATACATCTTTATAGTCTAATTTTACTTCTGTTTCTAAACGCATTTATATACTCAATTCGTTTGAAAATGCCTTTTCCATCAAAGCTACAAATAAAAATAAATAAAAATGAAAAATATTTGGAACTAATTGACAATTGGGTCATTCAAAATATATGAAAGCGATATTAAGAGGTGCAAACAATGGAGAAAAAAATGAAATTAGTTGAAAAATTTGTCCTTGCAACTGTTGTTATTGCTTTAGGAGCACTTTTTTTCGTTGATGCACCTTCTACCCCAAAATTAATAGAAGAAGTATCAACCCAAACCGTAGAAGAATATTCAACTACTGTGGATGCCAATGCTGAAGCCCTTTCCTTGGTTAGTCAACATGAGGATGATGAATTAGTTGATTCATATAATCCTGTAGCAGAAGCAGTAGTTGAAACAATTATTGAACCAGTTCCTTCGTTTAATGAGGCCTTTTTGTTGGCAAGGAAAACTTTAGGTCCTGGTCAAGAATTTGAATGGAATGGTCGTTTATATACTACCAATTATGATTATGAAATCAAACTCGAACAGGTTGATTTAGACATCATTGTTGTCGAGCAACCCTACCCATTCGAAGAAGATAAATCGATCGATAACTCAGTTCTACCTCTGAAGTATGATGATCGTGAGCTAAGCGAAGACACTAGCGATAAAGACTTAGCTTTGAATACCAACTAGAATATAGTTCATTGTTACCTCGTAGTAAAAAAGGCGTCGGTCGAAAGGCGCCTTTTTTATTTCTCAACAGGAGCAGCAATTCGATGCAGTACGTAATTGACAATCGTTTCGGCAATATTAATATTAGTAGCTGCTTCTAATCCTTGAAAACCAGGAGCTGAATTCACCTCACAAATTTTATAACCTTCCTCATCAATCAATAGATCAACGCCTGCAATATCTAAATGCAGTAATTTTGAGCTTTCTAGAGCTAAATATTCCGCATCATAATCTACTTCAAAATTGGTAGGGACCGCTCCCCTAGATACATTAGCACGAAAATCACC
>JAFMFP010000045.1 GCA_017856055.1 Fidelibacterota bacterium
CATAAAGGTTAAAATCAATCCATTGATCAGATGAACGACCGAGTTGACAATTGAGTATACTAGTATAAAAGTCTTTGGTTTTTTTTAAGTCAGTAACAGGAAAAGCTAAATGGAACGGCCGCATATAATAGTTGAAATTAGTCCCTATTGTTTATTTGCACAATCTTTTTGTGCCCGGGGCCGGACTTGAACCGGCACGGAGGTTTATCTCCGAGGGATTTTAAGTCCCTTGTGTCTACCAATTTCACCACCCGGGCAACACTTTGAGGCGTCGGTCGGATTCGAACCGACGAATAGCGGTTTTGCAAACCGATCCCTTAGACCACTTGGGTACGACGCCAAATCTATTCAATTTTAACGAGGAAATATAGATAATTAGAGAGTTAATTCAAAATTATTAACTAATACTCCTGGGCACATGGTTGATCCAGGATTTCTTCCATCGTATGTCTCTATAACCGGACGCGCCAAAACCTTTCTTCCTACCGCCTCCAAATTTTTTCCAAAAAAATTATAAAAGGAATCATCAAATCGCATTGTTTTAATTGGAGCAATGAGCTTCCCCTTTTCTACCCAATAACACGCATATCGCGTTAATCCTGTTATTCTTCCACCTAAAGCATCACTCCAGTTCAAATAATGAATGTTAGAAATAAAAATTCCTGTATCCAGTCGCTTTAGGATATCTTCTTCTTTTAAATCTCCTTCTGTCATATATGGAGCCCTCATAAATTCACCCATTCCCCAAGAATTCGTTTCTTCAGCAAAATTTGAGACCAAATTATACTCTAAGGCAGACTTATCATTGATTAAGGTATTAACAAGTTTACCCTTAGAAATTAAGGGAATTTCTTCTGATATTTCTCCTCGAGAATTAAAACTTGCGGTTGGATTTTTTTTGAATGATTCCAGTAAAGTGAATTTAGGCGAGAGATGAATATTTTGAGATCGCATTTTGAGTAGACAGCTTGAACCATTCTGAAAGTATGATTCTCCAGCTCCATGCCAGTTAAACATATCTACAAAATCTGCTACAGCATGTGGTTCAAACCAAACACGATATTTTCCTGGTTGTAGTTCTTTTTTAGGTTTATTCATTAATTGTAAACGGTCACAGGCTTGATCAAAATCTGTCTCAAAATCTACACGACTCCAATGAGAGCCTGAATATAAAACCTTCACCATGTTTTCTTTACGATCAATTAAGGAATAATCAAAAATAAATGAATCTTTCTCAAACCAATGATGTGTTCCATTTGAACTACAAAAACCTCTAAAAATTTTTCCCGATGTCCAAACTCCAGTCAATAAATTTCTGGAGATAATTTTCATAATACTTTTAAGAATTTCCTCCCTATCAGGCAAATTACCTTTTTCATGGGTAATTACATTTGAAAATGCTTTTGGAAATCTAGTAAATTGATTTTCTGGAATAACTGATAAAGGACCACGAAGATTTTCGATTTCTTTAGTTAAGTTCTGTATTGAATAATCAATATCAATTGATATAGTCGTATTTGCCTGTAAAGACTTTTTTCCATGATACAAGGAAAGAACAACGTTATAGTCCTCAATAATTCCGGTTTGTCTTAATTTTGAATCATTGAATCGAAAGTATTGTGAATCCTCTCCTTCAAGATAAATTGTTAGTTGCTCATTTTCATTTAGGATTGAGAAAACTGATGTGCAAATAGATTGAAAAATAGACTGTTTCATCGTTTTACACTCCTCCGAATACCTGAATTTGATCAAATTTACAAAGTGGAGAAGCGTGTCCTACTCTCTCAACTTGATTCGGTTCACCCTTTCCACAATTAGGCGTACCAAACACTTCAAAAGTATCTTGATTTCCAACCATTGATAAACTGCGCCAAAAAGGATTGGTAATTCCTCGGTAATTAGGGTTTTTCACTACCTTAGTTAATTGTCCATTTTCAATCATTCGTCCATATTCACATCCAAATTGAAATTTATTTCGATAGTCATCAATAGACCATGAACGATTACTTTCCATATATACTCCACGTTCTACACTTTTAATAATTTCATCACGAGTGGATTGTCCAGGTTCCAAATTGATATTCGCCATTCGATCAATGGGAATTCGGTTCCAAGAAGAAGCACGTAAGTTAGAAACTCCAGGAACGCCTGAACGAATTTGGCTTTCAATCCCCCCTAATCCTCTAACTAAAACACCATCTTGAATTAAATATTCCTTAGTTGCTGGCATTCCTCCATCATCAAAATTATAAGAGGCAAGTTGATTATCGACTGTAGGATCAAAAACAATATTCATTAACTTGGAACCATATTGTAAGCTGCCAAAATCCTCTAAATGAACAAAGCTCGAACCTGCAAAATTTCGCTCATCTCCTAAAATACGATCCAGCTCAAGAGGATGGCCTACACTTTCATGAATCTGTAACATCATCTGATCAGGAGCTAAAACTAAATCCGTCACTTCAGTTGGACACTGGTCTGCTTCTACTAATTCAATAGCCTGAGTAGCAATTTGGGAAGCTTCATTTGAAATATCATACTTTTCTATAAACTCAGCTCCTGCTTGAAAACAATGTCCTCTCATCCCGTGATTAGTTCGAGTCTGAGAATCTTGATGATTTTGAGCAGTAGCAGAAAGTTCTACTAAGACTATATCCATCTTTTGCTCAATATCGGCACCAGAAGTACTAAAAATCTCTGTTCTTCTTTCAATTAATTCAACTGTAGCCGCTGAATGAACAATTGAACTAGGTTTTAACATTGTAGATGAACCCAATAGTGCTAAGTCTTTGATGTCATTAAAACTCAAATCAGACACAGAGGAAAGTAGTTTCGTGTTGTAGGTTCCAGTAAACCCTTGACGCACTGTTGCTTGGTCAAATTTATAAATTGAGAATTCTGATGCACGTTTTGCATTTTGAACTGCTCGATTAATGCATTGAATCAGATATTGATCATCTAAAAATGAGGTGGCAAAATAAGAAAATTGTCCATTGACCAAAACGTCAATCATAACTCCTTTGGTAGAATTACGCTGAACCCCGTCTAATTTCTCTTTTTTAGCAGTTAAAATATTTTGAGACTCTTCCACATAGCGGATTCCTACCCAGTCTGCCTCAGAATTAACTTGAGATAAAATCTTTTTATAATCAATCATACTCTGCCATTTTTACATTTATTTTCATATCTGAATGACTTTTTAACATTTCGTTATAAAATTCTCTGCAAAATTTTCAGACTATTCATTCTGGTATCAATTTTGCAACTATATTAAGTGTAAATATAAACTACTTAAATAGGAGAATAAAATGAGTTTAATAAAATGGAGACCATTTAACAATCAAATAGATAGTTTTGATAATATTATTGATCAATTTTTTAGTGATATTGCTGTCCACCCTCGCTTTTCACTTTTAAACACTGATCAATATTCAAACTATTCTGAAAATGATAAAGAGTACTATTTAACAATCGATGTTCCTGGAATGTCGAAAGATGATATCGATGTTTCTTACGAAAACAATCGCTTAAGAATTTCAGGACAAAGAAAATCCGGTGAATATGACTCCTATCAATATGATAAAATGGAAAGAATATTCTCTGTTCCATCGAATGTAGAAACAGAAAAAATTTCTGCTAAAATCGAAAACGGGGTATTAAATGTGATCCTACCTAAAAACAAAACTGCACTTGGAAGAAAGATTTCCATTAAATAAATCTTTCTAAAAAGAAAAAAAGAGGGGCTTTATGCCCCTTTTTTTTTAAAATATCTATATGATTTATAAAAATGTTCTTGAAACCATTGGAAAAACTCCAATCGTCCAATTGAATTCTGTTGGTTCAGATCTCGAATGCAACATGTTTGTCAAGCTCGAAATGTTTAATCCTGGAGGTTCGGTAAAAGATCGTACTGCTCTTTGTATGATCGATTGTGCAGAAAAAGCTGGAAAAATAAAACCGGGAGATATTCTGATTGAACCTACTTCTGGCAACACAGGAATTGGTCTAGCTTTAGCTGCTGCTGTCAAGGGATATCGATTAATCATTGTCATGCCTGAAAAAATGAGCATGGAAAAAGAATTAACCTTAAAAGCATTAGGAGCAGAAATTGTTAGAACCCCTACAGAGGCAGGCCATGATGACCCTAATGGAAATTACAATGTCGCTAAACGCATGATTAATGAGATACCAAATAGTTATTTGCTCGATCAATGGGAAAATCCATGCAATCCACAAATTCATTATAAACAAACAGCTGAAGAAATTTTAAAGGATTTTGGCAATGATTTACACATGGTGGTAATGGGGATTGGAACAGGTGGAACTATTTCAGGAGTTGGTAAAAAACTTAAAGAGAAAATTCCTAACATTCAAATAATCGGAGTTGATCCTTATGGATCTATTTTAGGCGGTGGAACAGAAATAAAATCATATTTAGTGGAGGGAATCGGTTATGACCACTTCCCAGGGACTTTTGATCCTAATATTGTAGATCGTTTTGTCAAAGTT
>JAFMFP010000046.1 GCA_017856055.1 Fidelibacterota bacterium
CAAAGTCAGTATTTATATTGCCTTGTTTGTGAATTAAATCTGATATACTTTGCGCCGCATTTAATAAAATTAAATCTGATTCACTAAATGCATCCTCCAAAGTAGTATTATAATCAATGATAGATAATAGCTTTTGGTTTGGAATAATTATTAATGTATCGCAAAATTTTCTAATAGAACGTATTCCTTTCATAGCAGTTTCCATTTTTAATGGACCTTCAAATCCAAAAGGTAGAGTTACTATGCACACTGTAAGAATTCCTAAGTCTTTACAAATTTTGGCCACTACTGGAGCTGCACCAGTCCCAGTTCCTCCCCCCATTCCTGCTGTGACAAAAACCATATCAGCTCCGGCTAAATAAGATGAGACTTTCTCTTTATCTTGAAGGATAGCTTCACGACCAATCTCTGGCTTTGCTCCAGCTCCTAATCCTTTAGTTAACTCTTTTCCAATTTGAACTTTTATTTCAGAAGGATTACTCTCTAAATCCTGGGCATCAGTATTGATAGCAATAAATTCAACTCCTTCCATTCCCGAAGATATCATTCGATTAATTGCATTACCTCCAGCCCCCCCTACGCCAACAACTTTAATCTTCGCTTTTTGTTCTGAAAAATTATTATCGAATTCAAATAACATTTTATTCTCCTTTATTCTATACTTGCTTTAATTATACATATTGAATTTTTTTCAACTTTTTCACCAGCAGTGATGGATTGATAAACGACTAGTCCGCTTCCACTGATTTGTCCTTTAATTTCGCTTTTTCTCAAAATATCAAAAGCTTCCATAATATTTTTACCAATAAGGTTTGGCATCGTTACTATTTCTTGAGGCTCTTTTTTAAGATTTTTTTGAATCATTATAGGTTTGTTTAATTCTTTTTTTCTTTGATTGTTTTTGTTATCAATTTCAGTACTTATTGGATTAATATTTATAACCCTTTTTATAACTGATTGAAAAACTGGTGCAGCTGCGATAGAACCCCAATGGTAATTTTTTTTGCTATCTGCCCCTTCAATAATAATTAATGCTAATAGTTGAGGATTGTCAGCGGGCAAAAACCCTATAAAACTTGAAATAAATTCTGTTTCAGAATATTTTCCATCAATCAATTTCTTTGATGTACCTGTTTTTCCAGCAACATCCCACCCATTTATTTTTGCTTTTTTTCCACTTCCTTCTTGAACAGTAAATGATAACATTTCTATTAATTCTTTTGATTCATTTGTTGAAAGTATTCTTCGTTGGATATCTTTTTTTGACTTAAAAATTATTTCATCATTTTTTAAAATTTCATCAACTAATATTGGTTTTAGAAGGTACCCTCCATTTGCAATAGATGAATAAGCCATAGCTAGCTGAATAGGTGTTACAGAAATCTCATAACCCATAGGTATACTATACATAGAAGAAAGTGTCCAATCTTTTGTTTTTCTTACAAAGCCACTTGCTTCATTAACATTTTCAATACCGCTTTTAGATCCAAATCCAAAATCTATTAATTGATTATAAATCTTCTCCTTACCTAATTCTTCAGCAATTTTAATTGTTCCTATATTACTGGAATATCCAAGGATTTCTTTAATATTTAAAATTGAATGCGGCTCTGAATCTTCGATTAATTTTATGTTATGAAAATTATATGGCCCTTCAACATTGTATTCTTCTAAGGATTCTTTGTTATCTTTTAATGCAGCAGCAATAGTAACAATTTTAAACGTTGATCCAGGTTCAATCATATCTTGTGTAATTCGATTTCTATGATAAGTAAGATCATACTTACTAGGATTATTGGGATCAAAATCTGGCACACTCAACATTGCGAGTATTTTGCCGTTTTGAGGATTTATTATTATACCCATTCCAGATTCTGCTTCTACTTTTTCTATTTGATTCAATAACTCTTCACGTAAGATTGCTTGATATTCACGATTTATTGAGATCTTAATATCTAAACCGCTATCTGGCTCTAAAGTTGGAAGTGATGGATCTAAAATCCTTTTTCCTAATCCATTTTTTTTATAGAAGCTTTTTATTTTTTCCGGAGAAATCTTACTATTCAATTCATATTCTAAGCCCGATATTCCGTTATCATCGATATCAGTAAATCCAATTATTTGACCAAAAAGATTTTCATCAGGGTAAAAACGCTTGTAATCTCTTTTAATCGAAAGAGATGTAGGATATTTTGATTGAAGATATTCACAGTTTTTTTCAGATTTTCTTTCTAAAGTGATTGAGTTTCTTGACTTATCAATCTTAGATGAATAGATACTAATGTCTGTACCAGTACATTGAGATATATCAAATAAAATATTTTGAAAATCGTTTATTTTTTTGGGGAAAATATCAATATCGTAATAAAACAAATTCTGAGTTAAATAATTTCCTTGAGAATCTAAAAAATTACCCCTTTTACCCTCTAATTCTTCAGTTCTTATTCCTTGAATATTTTCTGATTGGTTTATCACTTGTATAGAAAAGAGCTTTACTGCAAATAAAACCCACGTAAACAAAAAGCCAAGGCTTACGAGCATGATTCTATTTTTTAGTTTTAAATAATTTTTAGTCATTAATTTTAATTATTATTTTTTCTGGTTTAGAATGAATCATTCCAATTTTTTGGGCTCTTTTAGAAATATTATCTGACCTCTTTAAAAGTTCTAATGATGCGATTTCTTTATTAAGATTATCCTCCAGTTGAGTCAATGTCTTTTTCTTAAAAACTAAATTGGAATGAGCTTTATCTATTTCAATAAAAGAATAAAGATAGACTACTAGTGTAATTAAGGTAATGGTTAACATCAAAATCCATTTGATATTTTCTTTTCTCTTTTGATGAAGTCTATTCTTAACTCTTTTAGCCAATTTTTTCTCCAATTCTCATTTTAGCACTTCGAGATCGAGAGTTGTATGAAATTTCATTCTCTGACGGAATTAAAGGTTTTTTTGTAATGATTTTTAACTTTCCATCCTGATGCAGTTCCTTAAAAGAACGTTTAACTAGACGATCCTCAATAGAGTGATAACTGATAATTATAACTCTTCCTCCTGGAGAAAGATAGTTTATAAATTTTGATAGAAAATTTTTTAAGTGCTCAAGCTCATGATTAGTTTCTATTCTTAAAGCTTGAAAGATTCTAGAATATGTTTTTTTTCTGTATTTGAAGGGCGTTACTGAGTTGATAACTTCAACGATCATTTCGCTATTAATTTCATTTTCATCAAGTCTATCTTTAATTTTTTTTGCGATCAAATAGGAATGTCTCTCTTCTCCAAATTCTTTAAAAATAGTTGTCAGCTCATCAATATTATAATTACTAATGATTTCTGCTGCAGTTATTGAATGTGAACTATTATCAAATCTCATATCTAAAGTATTCTTATCTCTATAAGAAAAACCTCGAATAGGATTATCTAGTTGATAGGATGAAAGCCCTAAATCTAGAAGAATTGCATTAACGTCTTTCATTTTTTCTCTATTTAAAATTAAATCAATGTTTTCATAAGAATCGTGATGAAGAGAAATATTTAAATGATTAAAATTTTTTTTACAAAAATTTATAGCTTCTAAATCTCGATCAACTCCAATAACAAAACATTCATTATTCATTTTAGTTACAGCTTCTGAATGCCCACCAAAACCAAGGGTGCCATCAAAAAAATTTTTGGATTGATTTATATTAAGGTTTTCAAGAGTTTCTTCCAGCATAACAGGTAAATGATTCATGTCAATAGGAAGAATATTATTCATCAAATTTTGACTTTCTCTGCTAACGACTCAAAAAGAAGATGATCGATTTTTTCATTATCAACTTTTTTAAGAACTTCTGGATTCCATATTTCAATTCTATTTAGGACACCGATAATTGATACATTTTTGGATATTTTAGCAAAATTTAAAAGATTTTCAGGTAGAACAAACCTTCCCTGCTTATCAAAAACTATAATTTTTGCATTTCTAAGATAATTTCGAAGAAAAGAACGATTTACTTTTGAAATTGAAGACAAAGAGGACAGTTCTTTCTCAATTTTTTTCCACTCATTAATTGGGTAAATCCATAAAGATTGATCTAAACCTTGAGTAATTACAAATGTATTTTTTTCAGATGATTTAAACTGCTTTCTAAAATCTGAAGGTAAATTAATTCGATTTTTTGAATCTATCTGATAAGAATATTGTCCTATAAATGTATATTGATTAGCCATAATAAAAAAGGGATTTTAACCCACATTCAACCACTTATCTTACAATATGCATATTTCTATGTCAATAAAATTGTAATAAAAAACAGAAATTTTATCTATTTGGGATGTATTT
>JAFMFP010000047.1 GCA_017856055.1 Fidelibacterota bacterium
ATTGGTCCCCAGCCGCGTTCTTTTCCAATACGGTTAAAAGAACGTGCATATCCAGGAAAAAAGTCTTCTGAGGCTGTTTTAGAGTCTTTTTGGACATATCCTAAAGAATGAATCCCTATACGAATTTCTTCTTGAGGAAAACCCATTTCTAACCAGGTTTGACGATAGAGATTGGTTAAAGGAGCAAATCGATGGGTTTCACCACCAATAATAGCAATCATTAGGGGTAAGCGAAGTTGAGCCGCTCGAACCACGGATTGAGGAGTACCACCCACACCTACCCAAATCGGAATTTTATCTTGATAGGGTCGAGGATACACTCCTTGACCGCTCAGTTCAGGACGAAACTGACCTTTCCAATGCACAAACTCATTCTTCTGGATTTCTAATAATAATTTTAATTTTTCATCATAAAGAGCATCATAATCTTCAAAGCGCAATCCAAATAGGGGGAAAGCTTCTTGGAAGGAAGCTCTACCCACCACCATACACGCTCTTCCTTTAGAAATAAGATCTAAGGTCGCATAGTTTTGATATAAACGTACAGGATCAGTCGCAGATAAAATAGCAACAGCACTGGTTAAAATAATATTATCCGTAATCGCTGCAGCCGCAGATAAAATATTATGGGCAGCAGAATCGAGATATTCTGGACGATGGTGTTCCCCAATTCCATAAGCACTTAATCCACAATCATCAGCTAATTTGATGCGCTCTAACAAGTCTTGCATCGATTGATGACGATGTTCAGGCGAATGATCAAGCGGATTTTCTAACGAAGCGAAACTATCTATTCCAATTTCCATGATGGTATTTTAAAAAAGATTTTTAAATTATAAAAAGACTTCAGTAAAGGACAAACAATGAAACAACTAAAATATTCTTTTTTTATCATCTTCAGTGCTCAATTATTATTTGCTTGGGGAAAAACCGGTCACCGAACCGTGGGAGAAATTGCGCAGTATCAACTGACTCCTAATACTCTCAAACAAATTACTTTAATTTTAGGAGATCCTTCTCTTGCAGTAGCCAGTACTTGGGCTGATGAAATGCGCTCCAATCCAGATTTTAAACCTTATGATCCTTGGCATTATGCCAATATGCCTCTGGATAGGGAATATCATGAAATTAAAAAGTCAGAAAAAGGAGATATTGTTCAAGCCATTGATTTGTGTGTCAATAAACTGAAAGATTCCAAAACGACACAGGAAGATAAAGCCTTTTATCTCAAATATTTAACTCATTTTGTGGGGGATATTCACCAACCGATGCATGCTGGTCGAGCAGAGGATAAAGGGGGAAATGATGTCAAAATCCGTTGGTTTGGACAATCATCCAATCTGCATCGCCTCTGGGATTCTGATATGATAGATGATTATCAAATGAGTTACACCGAATTAGCTCAACACTTAATGGCTACCAGAGATAAAACTGGAATCGAAACCAAAGATGCGCATGCATGGATTTTTGAATCGCACCAATATACTAAAGAGATTTATGGCAATATCACGGAGAATGCCTATTTGAGCTATAACTATATTTATGATAATTTCGATTTAGTGAAGGATCGTTTATTCATTGCGGGTATTCGACTAGGAAATCTTCTCAATTCAATATTTGATGAGTGATTTTTCTATTCATTGGTTTCGAAAGGATCTACGATTAGAGGATAATCCTTCTTTTCACTTTGCAGCTTCTGAAGGAAGAATTGTTTTACCGATTTATATTCATGATACGGTCAATAATCAAGACAATCCTGAATTCCAAGAAGGGGAAGCCACTCGCTGGTGGCTCCATCATTCTTTAAAAGAATTAAATCAAAATATGGATCACCAATTACGATTTTTTAATGGAAATCCTCTACAAATTATACAAGAATTAATCGAGCAATATTCCATTCAATCGATCAGTTGGAATCGTTGTTATGAACCTTGGGAAATTGAAAGAGATACTGAAATAAAATCATATCTAAATCAACATAATATTGAAGTTAAAACATTTAATTCAAGTCTTTTATTCGAACCTTGGGAGGTCTTAAAAGAAGATCAAACTCCTTATAAAGTCTTTACGCCTTTTTACAAAAAAGGTTGTTTGGGACGTCATCCTGGCCCCAGGCAATTAGTAGCAAAACCCAAAAATATCCAATGGGCTAATCTTCAATCTTTAGGAACTAAATTAGAGTCGTTAGACTTGTTACCATCTCATCCATGGCATGAGAAATTACATCACTATTGGACTCCAGGTGAAAAGTCTGGAAAAATCATTTTACAAGAGTTTCTGAATGAGGGTCTTGATGGATATAAAGATGGACGAAATTTCCCTTCTTTAAAAAATGTCTCTCGATTGTCACCCTATTTACATTTCGGGGAGGTATCTCCTCATCAAATTTGGTTTGCTGATAAATCGGGTAATCCTCAACGAGATATCGATCATTTTCTCAGTGAGATTGGTTGGAGAGAATTTTCTTACTATTTAATTTTCCATTTTCCTTCCATGTGCACAGAAAATCTTAATGGTAAGTTTGACAACTTTCCTTGGGAGGAGAACCCTGAGTTTTTAAAAGCATGGAAAAAAGGAAAAACAGGCTATCCTATCGTGGATGCAGGAATGAGAGAACTATGGGAAACAGGGTATATGCATAATCGAGTACGGATGATTGTTGCTTCTTTTTTAGTGAAAAATCTCTTAATTCACTGGAAAGAAGGATTGGATTGGTTTCGAGACTGTTTATGTGATGCTGATTTACAGAATAATACCGCTAGTTGGCAGTGGACGGCAGGAAGTGGAGCGGATGCTGCTCCTTACTTTCGCATCTTTAACCCGATTTTGCAAGCGCGTAAATTTGACCCAGATGGTACCTATATCAAGCGATTTGTGCCAGAGTTAGCTTCATTACCAGCAGAATTTCTTTTTGCTCCCTGGGAGACTTCTCCAGTGATTTTAGAAGAATATGGGATTGAACTGGGGAAAACCTACCCCAAACCATTAGTCTCTATTGAAGAATCCAGAGATTATGCCTTAAAAGCTTATGATAAAATTAAAGGATAATCCAAAAATTTGAGTAAGTTAAGCCTATGAACGAAAATTTAGTTGTCATTCTTGGGGCTCAATGGGGAGATGAAGGAAAAGGGAAGATAACTGATTATTTTGCCTCTCAGGCAGATTTCGTCGTTCGTTTTCAAGGTGGAAATAATGCTGGGCATACGATTATCTTAGATGATAAAATCCTCAAACTTCATTTAATTCCATCTGGGGTGTTACATTCAACCTGTAAGCTCGTCATTGGAAATGGCGTGGTGATTGATCCTCGAGTACTTAAAAATGAAATTGAGATGATTCAAACAGAAGGACTCCCCTTAAATTTAGCCATAAGTGATCGCGCTCATTTGATCATGCCGTACCATGTAGAAATGGATTATCATTTAACCAATTTTCAAAATGAATTAGCTGCAGGAAGTACTAGATCCGGTATTGCACCCGTGTATGCAGATAAATTGTATCGACACGGTTTACGTATTGCTGACTTATTGAACAAAGATCTATTTGAAAAGCGCTTGCGAAAATCCTATGATTTTAATCGTGCGGTCATTGAAAAAGTTTTTCAACAATCGATCAAACACACCTTTGAAGAAATTCTGACTGAGTTTCTTTCCTATGGAGAATTGATTAAACCTTATGTTGTCAATACCACCGAATTATTATCAAATGCTATAGCAAATCAACAAAGCATCATGTTTGAAGGGGCACAAGGCGCAGCCTTAGATGTTGATCATGGTCTGTATCCCTATACTACAAGCAGTAACACCATTGCTGGGCAAATTGAAGCAGGTAGTGGAATTGGTTTGAATCAACGCAAACGAATTATTGGAATTGCCAAAGCCTACCTTACTTATGTGGGTCGAGGGCCTTTTCCTACCGAAATGGAAGAAGAATTAGGAGAAAAAGTTCGACAAATTGGACAAGAATTTGGAACCACTACCGGACGTGCTAGAAGAGTTGGTTGGATCGATTTAGTTCAACTAAAGAATGCTCACCAGTTGAATCAATTTTCCGAATTAATTTTAACCAAAATTGATGTCTTATCCGGTATGGAGAATATCAAACTTTGTATAGGCTATACGCTGAATGGAAAACCCTTTAATCAAGTTCCAGCGGATATTGAGAATTTTCGACAACTCGTTCCTGTTTATGAAACCTTACCCGGATGGGGTTCTTTACCAGAACAATTGCAGGTTGATGAACTCCCACAACCCTTATTAAATTTTATTGAAAAGATA
>JAFMFP010000048.1 GCA_017856055.1 Fidelibacterota bacterium
TATTGAAAAAAGTGCATGTGCAGATTGATAACCTTCAGGATGATATTGTGCATTATTTAAATATTCTCGATAATTAGCATCAATAATATTTCTCCTTTCAAGCTCTTCATCAAAAATTGTGAGCTTTTCTAATACAACTGCAGCTTGAATACTATCAAATCTTCCATTAAGACCAATTCTTTCACTATTATAGCGATCTGCTTTAGTTCCATGAATACGAATTGCTTTACACTCTTCTGCTAAATGATCATCATTGGTAAAAATTGCACCTCCGTCGCCATAACAACCTAACGGCTTAGCTGGATAAAAAGAGGTTGCAGCCACGTCGCCAAATGAGCCTACCCTTTTTGCTCCAATGGACGCTCCAAAGCTTTGAGCGGCATCTTCAAGTACTTTTAAATTATATTTTTTTGCAATTTTATCAATTAATCTATATCTGGCTGGAAGTCCAAACAAATCAACCGGAATAATTGCTTTTGGTTTTAGCTTTCCTTCCTTAATAATTCTTTTAATTTCAATTTCTAGCTTTTCACAATCAATGTTGAATGTCGATTCATACACATCTACAAAGACTGGGGTCGCACCTAGAATAGATATAACCTCAGCGGTGGCATGATAAGTAAAAGGTGTGGTAAAAACCGCATCTCCCGGTCCTATTCCCCAGGCCATCAATGGAATTAATAATGCGTCAGTTCCTGAAGAACACGAAATCGCATGTTTGACTCCACAATACTCAGCTAGTTTTTCTTCCAGCTCAAACACTTCAGGGCCCATAATATATTGACCATGATCTAGGATTTTTTTCAATCGTTGTTCCAGTGGCTTACGGATGCGCTTTTGCTGGGTTTCAAGATCTATAAACTTTATCATAACAGAAATTTTTTAATATTATCAATAATTGCGCTTGCTTTCAATCCTTAAAAATCGCAATTTTACACGGCTATTTTATTAGCCCAAATTAACAAAAAAAAGAGGAAACAATACTATGAATCGTACAATTCTTAGTGCATTAGTTACAATCGCGATGTTAGCTAGTGCGGCTCTTGCACAAACACTAACTGGTACTGTCTCTGACAGCAACGGTAGTCCTTTGTCTGGAGCTAATATAGTAATTGAAGGAACCGATTTAGGTGGTGTATCTGACTCCAATGGTCAATACTCTATCAACGTTGGTTCTGGTACTTATAGTGTTACCGCTTCTTATATTGGATATTCATCTGATACTAAATCCGTCATTGTAGGTGGTGCTAGTTCATCACTGAATTTTGCTTTGGCTTCTGATGCAGTTGAATTATCTGATATTGAAGTACTAGCTTCTCGTGTAGGTGAAAACGCTCCTGTAGCATATACAAACATTAGTAAAGTCGAAATGGAAGAAAGACTTGGTTCACAAGATATTCCAATGATTTTGAATACTACTCCTAGTGTCTATGCAACTCAACAGGGTGGTGGAGCCGGAGATTCTCGTATCAATATTCGTGGTTTTAACCAACGTAATATTGCGGTAATGATCAATGGTGTACCACAAAACGATATGGAAAATGGTTGGGTCTATTGGTCAAACTGGGACGGGGTTGGTGATGCTACATCATCAGTTCAGGTTCAAAGAGGTTTGTCAGCGGTAAATCTTGCTACTCCATCTATTGGTGGTACTATGAACATTATTACTGATCCAGCTTCATTTAAAAAAGGTGGAAAATTTAAACAGGAATCCGGAGATGGTGGTTTTATGAAAACAACCATCAATTATAATACTGGCTTAATTATGGATGATAAACTAGCGTTAAGCGGTACCATCGTTCGTAAAACTGGTGACGGTATTATTGATGGAAACTGGACCGATGCTTGGGCTTACTACATGGGTGCAAGCTATGCAATTGATGATGACTCTCGTATTGAAATGTATGCGATTGGCGCTCCTCAACGTCACGGTCAAAATCTATACAGACAAAACATTGCTACTTATTCACAAGATTTAGCTAGCAAAATTAATGGGTACTCTTCAGCAGCATATGCTCCAGGTGCTCAATTCTCATACGAAGCAGGTAGAAAGTTCAGTCAAAACTGGGCTCCTGTAGACCCAAGCTATACTGGTAAACAATACTGGTATATGTATGGTGCTAATACTACCAATCGTTATAGTTCAAATTTCTTGAACGAAAGAGAAAACTATTTCCACAAACCATTAGTCAACATCAACTACTTTAGAACTTTGAGCGATCAAGCTAGATTAAGCTCAGTCTTCTACTGGAGTGGTGGTTCTGGTGGTGGTACTGGAACTTATGGATCTTCATTCAGACAACCAGCAGTTGAAGGAAATGCATGGTATGCATCTTCTCCATGGACCTGGAATTGGAATGGCGCAATTGCTGCGAATAGCAACAATGTCGATAGCAACTTCTCTGCTACTGAAAATAGATCTAGAGGAATTTTAAGAAACTCTATCAATCGTCAAAACACTCGTGGTATTATTTCGAAAGTAAACTACGATGTCAACGAAATGGTAGAAGTTCAAGTTGGACTTGACTGGCGTTCAGCTCGTATAGAGCACGCGAGAGAAGTTCGTGACCTTTTAGGTGGTGACTATTATGTAGATTATGCAGACGATAATGTTTCAGGCGGTAAAGTAGTCCGTCTTGGTGACATCATTGCATATCACAATGATACCACAGTTGATTGGTTAGGTGGATTTGTACAAGGTACTTATACTTCTGACAAAATCAATGCTTACGGTATGTATGGTTTATCATCGATTGAGTACTCATATCAAGATCACTTCACTGTTGCTAACGAAGTGATTACAGCAGATCCAATTTCTGCTTATCAGGTAAAAGGTGGTGTAAACTACACTGCTTCTGAAACTATGAGTGCGTTTTTCAATACTGGTTACGTACAAAAAGCTCCAATTTTGGACAATGTAATTTATACTGACGGAACCGTTGCTTCTGATCCAGCAAATGAAAAATTCTTACATAATGAATATGGTTTGAGTCTTTCAGGATTAGGATGGGACTTAAAAGTCAGCATGTATAACACCGAATGGCAAGATAGAAACTTGACCAAATCTGTTACTTCAGGTCAAGGAGACTCAGGCGATACTGATGTGATCTTCCTAAGAGGTGTTGATCAAGTTCACACTGGTACTGAAATCGAATATGCTTACAAAGTAAGTGACATGGTTGATTTAAACTTTGTTGCTTCTTTAGGTAACTGGAAATTCGATGGAGATGCAGAAGGAACTTATCAAGAAAATGAATACAATGCAGAAGGTCAAGTAATTGGTATTATGAATACTGAATATCAATATGCTTTAGACGGTCTTTATGTGGGTGACATGCCTCAAACATCTTATGTTGTAGGTTTAACTGTTCGTCCTATGAACGGCCTAAGAATCCAAGCATTGCATCACATGTATGATAAGAACTATTCTGACTGGTCACCAGACTCTCGTGAGTTTGATGGAAGCGATGCCGATGCAGATAGAGCTCAAGTTTGGGAAGCTCCTGGCTACTCAAAAATGGACTTACATGTATCTTATGATCTTCCAACATGGAATGGTTTAGACATGACCTTACAAGGACATATCTTCAATGTATTTGATGATGTCTTTATCCAAGATGCTACTGACAACAGTCAGTACAATGGTTTTGGACCTAAAGCTCACCAAGCACATAATGCTGAAGTATTCCTTGGAACACCAAGATATACTAACATTAGTTTATCTATTAATTTCTAACTGGATTGGGGCGGTGAAATACCCGCCCCATTTCAATTTTTTTCTCACTCGCTTTTTCAAGTTGCAAAATCCATAAAAAAAACCCAAATTTGCGTGACTTTAAAAGTCCAAATTAAAACAAAAATGAGGGAACAATACTATGAATCGTACAATTCTTAGTGCATTAGTTACAATCGCGATGTTTACTAGTGCGGTTTTTGCGCAAGGAACTATCTCCGGTACCGTTACAGATGCCGAGGGTAATGCCCTTCCAGGAGCCAATGTTGTGATTGAAGGAACTTCATTAGGTGCTGCTGCAACTTTAAGCGGTAGTTATTCTATTGAGGTACCAAACGGTGCGTATACAGTGACCGCTTCAGTTGTAGGTTATAAATCATCTTCAGCTAGTGTTTCTGTATCCAATTCATCCGCTTCTGCTAATTTCTCACTTGAATCATCAAGCGTAGCGCTTGGTGGTGTGGATGTATTAGCAAATCGTGTTGATAACACCGCTGCAATTGCTTACGATGACTATACTAAAGCTGATATTG